>NZ_MEIH01000232.1:0-2658 GCF_001723155.1 Haladaptatus sp. W1 | reverse complement strand
CGCTCGGACTCGGCGGGGTCGTCACTCTACTCGCCTACCGCGCCTACGAGCGCACGCAGTTCGCGGGGCTTCGCTACTTCGCCATCGGGTTGTTCATCATCACCGTCGGGACGGTGCTGGTCGGCGTTTTCCACCACTTCCTCCACGTCCAACTCACGATGGGGATGCTCCTCGAAAGCTCCATCATCTGCGTCGGGTTCGGCGTCATGGTCGTCGGACTGTACGGGCAATAGCGGCGTTTTCGTCCGTTCACACACCGGTTTCCCTCCACGTTTCGAGGTTGTCCCACGTTGTGGGACCTCACCATCGGTTCTTGTTCGATGCCTGTGGAGACTATCGTAATGAGAGTCACGACTGAAGGTACCCTCACGTTCGACGTGCCGCACCGACGACCCGCTTCGGGACCGCGTGGTGACCGATGAAGCGGACGGTAGCGGAACGGTTCGCGGACACCATCGTCGAGCGGAGTCGGCTCGTTATCGGCCTCTTGCTCCTCGTCTCGGTGGTCGTGGGTGCGGGCGCGGTCATCGGCGAAACGGGCGACGCGCCCATCGGCCAAGCCGGAACCACGTCGCAGGAACAGAAAGCCCTCGACGAAATCGGGGCGACATACGGGACGAACGACGCGATAGTAAGCCAAGTCGTCGTGAGAAACGAGGACGGAAACGTCCTCTCCCGCGAGTCCTTGCTACGAAGTCTCCGTCTCCAACGCGAGATACGAAACGACGACTCCATCAACGGGACGCTCCGCGCCGACCGCGGACTCGTCGGCATCGAGAACGTCGTCGCAACCGCCGCGTACGCCGAGGACGTGCGACGGCAACGGGCCAACTCGTCGAAGAACGGGTCCGGGACGAACGCCGGTACTCCGGCGACCCGTCCACCGTCGCCGACGTTGGACCAGCAGATACGCGCGCTCGAAACGCGCTCTCCCGCCGACGTCCGGTCCCTCGTCGGAACGGTGCTCGATTCCGACGCGACCACTCCGGGAACCGACCCGACGGAGTTCCTCTCCTCGAACTACGAACCGGGGACGACGAGCGCCGACGCACGGATTACGTTCGTCTTCCAGCGAGGAACGGACGACTCGGAAGCCGCGACTCAAGCCGCGTACGACGCGCAGGTGGCCATCGAGTCGCTGGTCGATTCGCGCTTCGACGACGCGTTCGTCTTCGGGCAGGGAATCGTCGATGACGCCTCGTCGCGGGCCATCGGCGACAGTTTCATCATCATCACGCCGGTCGCCCTCGTCCTGTTGCTCATCGCGCTCACCCTCGCCTACCGCGACCTCGTGGACGTGCTCATCAGCGTCTTCGGCGTCGGTGTCGTGATGGTGTGGCTCAGCGGCGCGCAGGCGTGGCTCGGAATTCCGTCGAGTTCGCTCCTCATCGCGGTTCCGTTCCTCCTCATCGGGTTGAGCCTCGACTACTCGCTGCACGTCGTCATGCGGTACCGCGAGGCGCGGACCGGTGCCCTCGATACCGACGATTCGGATACCGACCGACGGTCTCCGGCGATGGCGATGCGGTCGGGGCTCTCGGGAGTCATCCTCGCGCTGGTCATCGCGGCGTTTACGACCGCCATCGGGTTCTTCTCGAACTACGTCAGTCCGCTGGCGTCCATCCGCGACTTCGCGCTCCTGAGCGGCACCGGCATCATCGCCATGTTGGTCGTTTTCGCCGCGCTCGTCCCGGCGGTCAAACTCGAAGTCGAACGCTTCTTCGACCGCCGCGGCCGTCCCCGCTTGCGTTCGGCGTTCGGCGTCGGTGACGGGCCGATTCGGCGCGCACTCTCGGGTACCGCGAACCTCGCCCGACGGGCACCCGTCGTCGTCCTCGTCGTCGCCGTCCTCCTCGCGTCGTCCGGTGTCTACGGCGCGACGGGCATCGATACGGAGTTCAACCAAGCCGATTTCATCCCGCAGGACGCCCCCGCGTGGATGCACTCGCTCCCCGAACCATTCGCGCCCGACCAGTACGACGTGAGCGCCAACCTCGCGTACCTGAGCGATAACTTCCGGCAGCGCGGTGAAGGGTCGGAGGCGCAGATACTCGTCCGTGGGACCGTCACCGACCCGAAATCGCTCGCGGCGCTCGATGCGGCGACGACGACTGCAACGGAACGCGGCGGGCGGAACGGCACCATCGTCTTGCGGCCGGACGGGTCGGCCGCCGTCGAAAGCCCCGCGACGATCCTGCGCGACGTGGCCGCCACGAACGATACGGTGGCCGCGGCAATCGACGACCGCGACCGTGACGGCGACGGACTCCCGGACGAAGACGTCGCGGCGGTCTACGACCGGTTGTACGACGCAGCCCCGAACGCGCGGCGACGGTCCTCTACCGGGACGCGAACGGGTCGTACGAATCCGCACGCGTTATCGTCGGAATCGCAGGCGACGCCTCGGCGCAATCGAGCGCGAGCGATGCCCGCGCCGTCGCCACCGCGGTCGAACGAGGTGCCCCCGTCACGGCGATTGCGACCGGTCAGCCGGTCGTTACCGCCGTCGTCCAGAGCGCGCTGTTCGAGACGCTCGTCGAGGGATTCTCCATCACGCTCGGCGTCATCCTCGTGTTCCTCGTCGGGCTGTACTGGTGGCGATACCGTGCACCCGAACTCGGTGCGGTGCTCCTCGTTCCCGTCCTCATCGCGCTCGCG
>NZ_MEIH01000231.1:0-1016 GCF_001723155.1 Haladaptatus sp. W1 | reverse complement strand
CGGCAGTTCGCGCGAAATCGCGCGGCGCTTCAGCAGGCAAAAGCCGGTGAAGACGATACAGAATCCGGCGACGGTCAGCGGCGTCACCGGTTCCTGCAGGAAGAACCAGCCCGTAATCGCGGCGAACACCGGCGCGACGTAGGAGACGAGGTTGATCTCGACCGCCCCGAGGCGGTCGAGCAGGTCGAAGTAGATGAGGAACCCGACGGCGCTGGCGAAGATAGAGAGGTAGGCGACGGCGGCGATGGCCTCCGGCGTCACCTCGATGGCCGAGACGGATTCGCTCGGTCGGGCGATGCTGATGCCGTGCATCATGAGCGCGCCGAGGAGCATCGACCACGCCTCCATCGTTTCGATGGGGAGTTCGGCCTCGATACGCTGGGTCAGCACGCTTCCGAGCGCGAAGGAGAACGCGGCGAGGAAGACGAGAAGTTGGGGGACGATGCTCGTCGTCAGCGACTCGCTCGACCCTGCGTTGGCGAAACTCAGGACGGCGACGCCGACGAACCCGAGGAGTAGCCCCGCGATTCCGGCGGGGGTGAGTCGCTCGCTCGGGAGGAACACCCGCGCGAAACCGGTCGTGAGGATGGGACTGAGACTGACGATGACGGCCGCCGCCGCGCTCGGCGTATCCTGTTCGCCGACGAACAGGAACGCGTGGTAGGCCGCGATCATGAGCGCGCCGCCGACGAGGACGAGTTTCCACTCGCCGCTCGTCCGCGGGCGCCACCGGTCGGTGACGTAGATGGCGTAGGCGAGCATCAGGACGCCCGCCACGTCGTAGCGAATCGCCGCGAACAACACCGGGGGGATGAACTCCAGTCCGGCCCGGATGGCCATGAACGCGGACCCCCAGAACGCGGCGAGGATGATGAACAACAGAAGGTTTCGATACCGGCTCACTCTACGAGGTCTCTTCCGTGAGGGGGAGTAGCTTTCGAAAACCCCCTCGAATGCCGGGTTCGGTCGCGGATTCGCGATGCCGGTCGGACTCCCCGCGTTCGACTCCTTACTCC
>NZ_MEIH01000230.1:0-1354 GCF_001723155.1 Haladaptatus sp. W1 | reverse complement strand
CCAACGCCGCCAACACCTGTACGGCATGCGGACCAGGAGTGATCATCTCAGTCTCGTCATCAAACTCTATCACGTCCAAGTCGACGAGTTTCGGCACGTGGGAGTGATAGAGCGATGTATACATCTCCTGGCGCGTGAGCGTCGCGATGTTCGCCTCTACGGTGTCGGTCTCCCAGGCAGCGAGCTTAGTCGCAAGGTCATCGAGTGACCATTTCGGTTGCTTCGGCGAGGGTAATAGACGAGGTAGCGTCGTCGTGGATGGGAAATCGCCTCGAATACGGGTTGTAATTCGAGGACAACTTCCGAGACATCGATGTCGAGATCACGCTCGGCAGCACTCTCCCCGGTGGACTGACTGGAATCGTTCTCCCACTCGTCGGGAGGTGGCTCGTTCCCCGCCATAGTCGATGCTGAGGCGTCAAACAAAAAAAAAATACCGGTAGACACTGTTTTTCCGACCATATTGGACAGATACGCACTTCATCGCTGTATCGTACTATCTATGGGTACTGGTATGTTCCAAACGCGACCATTTGGAGTCACCTAGTAAAGACTAGCGGTGCTGTTCTTCTGTCGGTAGCAGATGTACCCACGTCTGCCTAGTGCACCATGGAGCAGTAAATGTCCAATACAGAACGTTCGTCAACTGAGAGTGATCAAGCTGCTGTCGTGGTCGTGTTCCAGCGGCCATAGCCGCGTTGTTTGGCCTGCTGCTGTTTGCGAATGAACTCCTGGCGTTTGCTGAACTGACCGTCTGGCACGCGAGCGTAGCCGATACGAACTAAATCAGTGTTGAACATGAAATTGCCGATGTAGACGTACGCTTGCATGTGACCGTCATCTGTTGCATCCACCTGTGGGTCAGAGACGACTGTCACGACTTGGTGATCCATTTGGGACTTCGTATAGCGAACTGCTTTCGTGTGGATGGGACTGCTCTCAGGGACGCTCACACCGATCAAAATCAACAGTGCGGTTCTTCCCATCGTATTTGATCTGGAGTGTTGTTGGATCGACGACTTTGGTTACGCGTGCTTGGAAGCACTCGCTATTCTCTGGACCGGCCATCGGGTCGAAAGGACGCGTCCGACCTCCGCGAGCGCGTCCTCGCTCGCGAACTCGTGGAACGTCATCGTCGAGAACGCGGCGTCGAGTTCGTCGTCGTCGAACGGAAGGTCGTCGATGGTCGCTGTCACGAGCGCGACGTTCTCCGGGACGCCCTTCTCCCGGTAGTAGTCGTGCATCGCGTCCTGCATGTCGACCGCGTACACGCTAACGTTCGACGCCTCGCCGAACGAGGCGACGTCGTCCGTGTAAAATCCGGTCCCGCTCCCGAGGTCGGCGACGGTTTCGT
>NZ_MEIH01000229.1:0-2362 GCF_001723155.1 Haladaptatus sp. W1 | reverse complement strand
GTCGAGGAGGAACGGGAACGTGTCCTCCTCGTATTCGAGGAGTTCCCGGACGTGGTGTTGGTTGTGCTCCGAGAGCGCGTCGATTTCGATGTCGTCGCCGGGTTCGAGGTCGTGTTCGTCCACGTAGCCGCCCACGTCCTCGTTGCGGGCGTAGATGACCTCCAAGTCCCACTCGTCGGCCCAGTAGTCCACGAAGTCGTGAATTTCCTGGAAGTGCTGGTAGTGGTCGATGAACACCGCCGGAGGGACTTCCAAGTCGTAGCGCTCCGCGACTTCCTTGATGAAGTAGAGCGTGAGCGTGGAGTCCTTACCGCCGGTCCACATGACGGCAGGGTTCTCGTACTCTTCGAGACCCTTGCGCGTGACGTCTATCGCCTTCTCGATTTTGTCTTCGAGCGAGGGATAGTCTTCGGGGTTCTCGCCTTCGCCGTCCGTGTAATCCACGTCGAGGTAGTCGGGGAAGTCGTTTGCCATGACGTGTAATTACATATAATTAGGTCGCTAAAGTGCTTTTCGGCTCGGCGTGAGGAACCATTTAAAATAATCGGTCTGATACGTCTCGTTTTCGAGCCGTGGCTCACACGACGAGGGGCGGCGGCAAAAATCGAACGGTCAGTTCTCGCGGGCGAATCCGTGCGAGATGGAGTTTGCATCGATGGGAGGACGGGGAACAGGACGACGATTAGCTGATGAACTTGTTGTCGCGCCAGTTCACGCCACTGGACGAGGAGTTTTCGTTTCGCGGTCCTTCGACGACTTCGATGGACGCCGGGCGGTCGTCGCCATCGACGATTCGGGTGGCTTCCAGTTCGCCACCGACTTCGGCGATGGCGGTCAGCGTGCCCTTCTCGGCCTTTCGCGCGATAGTGCAAAGCACCTCGAACATCGGATACTGCACCGCGCTGTTCTGGAGCACCGTCTCGCGGTCGCCTTTGAACGCGGCCATCTCGATGAGTTCGCCAGTCGGTTCCTCCTCTTCTTCCTCTTCCGGAGTCCCCCATCGGGGCGCGTTGCGTCGCGCCTCCTCCTCCTCGGTGAAGACGCGCGTCTCGGAGACGCTGGCTTTCAGTTGCGCGGTCGGCGTGTACTTGCTGATGCTCTCGTCCGAGGAAACTGCGCTGATGATGAGAGTGTTGTTCCGGCGGGTGATATCGACGCTGTCGATTCCGTCCGGTAGTTCTGGGTCACTTTCGAAGTAGTCGTAAACAGTTTCAAGCGGCAATTCGAGCGTCGAGTGTAGTCGGTATACCTGGCTCATTTGTAGTCGTGAGTTCCGTCTCCCGTCGGCGGTACGTATTTGTGTACGCGCCGCGCACTTATAGGGTCTACTCTTTCAATTGCGCGTGCAACCGACGGACTGACGTCAGTCCGTTCGAAGTGTCGATTCGAGTTCATTTCGTTCGTCCATCTCGGCGAGGATGTCGCTTCCGCCGATGAATTCGCCGTCCACGTACGTCTGCGGTATCGTTTCCCAGCCGCTGTGACTCGACAGCGCCTCGCGGTAGGCATCTAGGTTATCGAGTACGTTCACCGTCTCGAACTCGTCTCCGAGATGTGCGTCGAGGAGTTCGACCGCGCGCATGGAGAAACCGCACTGCGGCATGAGGCGCGTTCCTTTCATGAAAAGCACGACGTCCTCGTCCGCGATGGTAGAATCGACCCGTTCCTCGACTTCCTCGGCCGATAGCTGTTCGCCGGGTGTGAAGGTCATACCGTTGCGTAGGCACCCACGCCGCAAAGAAGTTGCGCCCGCGTCACGCCGTGCCGTTGACGGGACGGTAGCGAGCGAAGGAACTGCCGTCGTTTTCGACGGTCGTCACCGTCTCGCCGTCGATGACGACGGTTATCGTGTCGTAATCGCGCGGCACCGTAACGGCCGCGTCGATGGTCGTCTGCGGCTGACAGTCGTCCAGCGGCGACCCCTTCTTCGCCGATGCGGAGCGGTCGGGACTCGTCTCGATGCGGAGGAAATAGTCCCCGTCCGCGCCGGACTCCAGCGTCGCGTTCACGTCGATGACGGTCGCCTCGTGCGCGATGGTGTCGTTAAACGAGACAGCCATCACGTCGTGAATCGGTTGCTGGCCGACCCAGCCGCCGGTATCGACCGTCGCCGAACAACCCGTCCCGGTAGCGGTGACGAGGGATTCGGACGGTATCTCGACGCCGTTCCTCGCGTTCGCGGGAAAACCGAACAGCGATGACCCGGCCGAACCGAGGACGAAGCCGACGACCAAACTGAGGGTGAGAGTTCCGACGAGAACCCGTCTGGAGGTCATACTCCGGGAGTTACCATCGAAAAATAAATGCTTTCTGCCGCGGGTCCGGGTCGGTTTTCGTGACGCTACTCGTCGCTGCCGACGCC
>NZ_MEIH01000228.1:0-2250 GCF_001723155.1 Haladaptatus sp. W1 | reverse complement strand
AACCGGCTCGCTCAACGCGGCGGCAACCGCACTCGGCCGGTCGTACGCCCACGCACAGCGTCGAATCGTGGCCTTGGAGGAGGGTTTCGGACCGCTCGTTCGCCGGGAACGCGGCGGGTCGTCCGGCGGTGGTAGCACGTTGACCGACGGAGCACACCGACTTCTCCAGCGGTTTCGGCGACTCACGGCGGAGTCCTCGGGACTCGCCGAGGTGGACGAGACGGTGCTCGCCGGAACCGTCACCGAGCGGGACGGCGAGTTCGGCCTCGTGGAAACCGACGTGGGAGTCGTCCGGGCGCTCGTTCCGGCGGACACCGACGCGGTGGAGGTCTGTATCCGCTCGGACGTGGTGACGCTGTACAGTTCGAACGCCGCGCCGACCGGCGACGCGACGAGCGCAAGAAACCAGTTTTCGGGGACGGTTCGCTCGGTCGAGGAGGGGGAGCGAATCGCCCGCGTCGCGGTTGATGTGGGCGGCGAGACGCCGTTGCGAGCACTCGTCACGACCACGAGCGTCGAGCGGTTGGGGTTGGAATCCGGTGCGGACGTCGTCGCCTCGTTCAAGGCGACGGCAACGCGGGCGGTTCCGGCGGGGGCGGAGTCCGACCCGTGAACTCAGTTACCGTCCACGATGTCGAAACACAGGTCCGCGAGCCGTTTCGAGGACTGTTCCCACGAATAGCGCTCCGCGACCGCCCTGCCTTGGGTCGCGAGGCGGGTCCGTAACTCGGGCGAATCGACGGCCGTCGCTATCGCGTCGGCGATGGCGTCCGGGGACTCCGAGGGGACGAGCAGGGCGGTTTCGCGGTCGATGGCGTACTCCGTGACGCCATCGACGGTCGTGGTGATGACGGGGGTGCCACACGCCATCGCCTCCATGTTGACCATGCCGAAGCTCTCGTAGTGGGAGGGCGAACACACCACGTCCGCGGCGGTGTAGTAGCCGGGGAGGTCGTCGTGCGGCACCGACCCGACGATGGTAACGGACGACTCCAACCCGTGCTGTTCGACTCTCCGTTCCACCGCCTCGCGGTCGCCGCGGCCGACGATGGACAGATGTACGTCCTCGGTCCCCCCGCCGCGTCCCGCCGCGAGGGCGTCGATGAGGTCGAAGAGGCCCTTGGACTCCACGAACCGGCCGACGAACAACACCGACGGCGCGTCTCGCTCGAAGACGGGCGGCGCGTCGGGGTGGAACAGGTCGGTATCGACGCCGGGATAGACGATGCCATCCGGTTCGTGTCCCAACTCCTCGACGAACTCCGCGCTCGTCTGCACCGAATTCACTATCGAGTAACTGTCGGACAGCAACCCGTGTGCGGTCGTTCCCAAGCCGGTTCGCTCGAAGCCGTGGAAGACACGAACCACCGGCACGTCGAGGAGGTTCGAGAGGACGAGGTCGTCCAGATAGTTGTGGGTTACGAGCACGTCCAGCGTCTCGTTCATGTGTCGTATCGTCCCGTCGCGTATCGCGCCGAGGAGGGGAACGAGCGTCTCCGCGAGTCCGGGAAGCACGCGCGACGAGAGCGAATCGAGCGCGCCCGTCACCGACAGCGGGACGATTTCGGCGTCCGTCGTGCGCATCTTCGGCGTCAGCTCACCGTTCTCCGTGTAGAGGTAGGCCGACTGGTGGGCGGACAGCGCGTCGAGGAGTTCCTGAACGTACATCACGACGCCGCCCGCGTCCCTCGTTCCGGCCTTCCGGTAGTACATGCCGATGCTCAACTCTTCCGCTCGCTCGTCCACCCGCCAACGCACGTCGCCGCTGTCGTGTTCCGTTTGCGGGGTTTCGACGCCGCGTTGGTGCAGTCGATTACCACTGCTCATTTACCTTCTCGACGGGTTAATTGCACTTTGTTATGCGTCGTTGGAACGACGTTCCCGCCGGAGTTCACACCCCGAGACGTTTCCGTTCGGGCGCGATGGCTCGTCGTGATTTCGTCAATGACCGCGTTCCGCGCCGGTACGTCCCCCCTACGCGGCGAAAAATACGTCCCCCGGTGTTCGGTTCGTTCTCAACGGATGCCGAACAGCAACCGCCGAAGTCGATGGAAGTCGAAACAGTAGCGACGACCGTTGTAGGTGAAACAGTAGTCCGCCGAATCGGGCGCGGCGGCGGACGCCGACGCGTGGTTCATCGTCGGGTCGCTCGGTTTGGCCTTCTTGGCCTTCTTGGCCTTTTTCTGCTTCTTCGTTTTCTTGGCTTTCTCGGCCTTCTTCCCGTTCTTCTCGCTCTGTTTCGCCTGTTCG
>NZ_MEIH01000227.1:0-2077 GCF_001723155.1 Haladaptatus sp. W1 | reverse complement strand
AGTGGCCCTCAACAGAACCGAGCACTGCTGTTGTCGAAACAGTAGCCCAAGCAGAACTGCGATCAGCAAGAACTCAGTCCACTGTACGAATCTCTTGATCCCGACGCCTTCGACATTGGTACTCCCTGACTCGTCGACGTCACCACTGAGAGCTCCGAGAGTCCCGTAGACCACGAGAAACGGGACCGCGAGACAAAACAGGGCAATCCCGGACAGGGCGCTGGTATTCTCGTCCGTGATATGTTTCGGGACAAATTTTTGGGCCGCGTTGTCCAATCCGAGTCGAGCGATTACACCGCCCGCCTTCATCACGACCATTCCGAAGGCGAAGTATCCGAGCGCCCCCGTACCGAGACCGTTGGCGATAACGATGTTGAGACTATAGCGAAGACCACGCCCGAACATGCCGCCGATGAACGCAACCGAAGCGAGTCCTGTGAGTGATTTACGCATCTTGGTGATGGGTGAAGCCGTAACTCCCCGCTGGAGAGCACGCTTTTAACAGAGACGTGAGTGAAGGTTTGATGGATGGAATCGCTGATTCACGACGCGGTTCCACGTCCATTCACTCCATGTATCCGAGTTGTTCGAGACGGTCCGAGACGACGGCATCATCGACTGCTTCCATTTCCTCATCGGAGCCTTCTGTAGTGATGTCCTTCCTCGGTCCGTTCTCGTGGACTAACCACGGGACTTTGACCAGCTCTTCCGTGTACATCCCTCGGGGGTGGCCCCATTCACGGATCGGAAACGGGAACGCGCGTTCGCCGACCATGTTACCGTGGTCGGCTGTCACGACTGTTCTCCCGGTAAGCGCGTCCATCAACTGTTCGACATGCGGAAGTGAACGAAGCAGATTTCCCGTGTAGGCGTGCCATATCGACCCTCTGGAGACGTCGAGTTCGGATTCCATTTTCCGGCCCCAGAAGTCCCGGGTATCCGAATCTGGGTTATCGAGATACCCTTATCGAACGACGTGGAATCCGTAATGAACGGGTAATGCGGCTGGATGTAGTGGACGATCAGTCGCTTGTTTGGATACTCTTCTGCCGCTCGAAGCGCGGCCTCGGTCGTTGTTTCGGGAAGCACCGTCTGGAACTCGTCGTCCCATCCGGCTTCCAACCACACGTTTCTACCGCATGGAAGTGGGGGTTGATATCATCGTAGTTCCGGTATAGCTGCGGGTTCGCCGTCACGTATACGGTGTCTTTCATCTCCCGCTCGGAGAAGTTAGCGCGTAAGAATTCCACCGTCGTTGAACCGCGGGAGTATCGGGATTCCAATCGCCCGGGCAGGGTAGAATTGTCTTTGAACATGTCGTACCGACACGCATCGAGGATAAGCAGGTTATCCCAATCCTCGTCGATGACGTCGATTCCGTCCGTGTTGTACTCTCGCTTGTTCAACCGTCGATGATATTGACGGTTCGCCTCTCGAAGAAACAGATTGGGACTCCGTAATCCCCTTCGAAGCTGTGAAGGGCTATACATGGATGACTCTATTCAGTCATAGCATATATCGTTTAATGCTCCAGCCGGATATCCAAAACAATTATAATTAAGATATTTCGTATGCGGCTTTAAATACGAAATCTTGTAATACCAATTCGAAGAATATTTTAACAGGGTTTGAAATGGGGATACAAAAGAACTAAGACCGGATGGTATGAGTAATCCATCGTGAACGAACGCACCGCGCCACCATTGGTCCCCACGAACCTCGTCACATCTCACCAAAAGACTCAATCAAACGAATATACCGAAACAGCATGAACATCCTAGTACTCTCGGACTATTTCTGGCCGGATCGAACCGGTGTATCGCTAAGTCTCTTCTGACCGAAGTCGAAGGGCTTGCCGAGCGAGGCCACGAGGTCGTCGTTCTCTGTAGACGGTTGGATAACGACTCACCGCAGCGAGAATCCAGAGAGGGCTACGAACTGTATCGATACGACAGCCCGGCGAAATCATCATCAATCTATCAATTGTATCCGCTTTTCACGTTCGCCAGGGTCCCGAAAACAGTCGAGAAACTAGACAATCGATACGACTTCGACGTGGCGTACATCCACAACTCGT
>NZ_MEIH01000226.1:0-2332 GCF_001723155.1 Haladaptatus sp. W1 | reverse complement strand
CGATTCGAGAGGAGCGGTTGGTCGAACCGCGACCGGATGACCTGAATGACTATCATTTCGATGGTGACGATGAACGTGAACAGGAGCGTCTGTGCCGCCGTAATGTCACGAACGGCCTGCAGTCCGTAAAAGAAGAGTCCCAGTCCGACGACCGTCATCGTGAGTCCGATGGTGAGTATCGAAACGATCATTCGTCGGTCGATGACCGACTCGTCGCCACCCCGCGGGGGACGGTCGAGGACGTTAGACGCCTTGGGGTCGGTGCCGAGCGCGAGCGCCGGAAGACCGTCGGTCACCACGTTGATCCACAGGAGCATCACGGGCGTCAGGATGAGGGCGTCCGATTCCGACGCGAACAGCCCCGGGAAGAAGAAACTCCCGACGAGAACGCCGAGAAAGACGGTGAGTACTTCCCCGGCGTTGGCCGACAGCAGCAGGTTCACGAACTTTCGGATGTTGTCGAAGATGGCGCGACCCTCTGCGATGGCGTCGCGGATGGTGACGAAGTTGTCGTCCTGAAGGACCATATCGGAGGCCTGTTGAGCGACGTCGGTGCCGCGGGTCCCATCGCGATGCCGACGTCGGCGTTACGGAGCGCGGGCGCGTCGTTGACCCCATCGCCCGTCATGGCGACGTTGTGTCCGTTCTCCTGCAGCGCGTTCAGAATTCGAACCTTGTGGTGTGGGGACACGCGGGCGAAGACGTCGACGTTCTCGACGACTTCGCGAAGGGCCTCGTCCGAGAGCGTATCGACCGTCGTCCCGTCCATGGCCTCCTCCGAACCGAAGCCGATTGTCTGGGCGATGGCACCGGCCGTCTGAACGTTGTCTCCGGTCGCCATGACGACCCGGATACCGGCGTTCCGACAGTCCTCGATGGCCTCCGAAACCTCCGCCCGTGGCGGGTCTATCATCCCCTGCAGTCCCACGAAAATCATGTCCCGCTCGACGCGTTCTGGGTCGTCCTCGAGGTCCTCGACCGGACGAACGGCGAAGCCGAGCACCCGGAGCGCGTCCGAACCGAACGCACGGTTGCGGTCGAGGATTTCCTCCCGTTTCGTCGCCGTGAGTTCCCGAACGCCGTCGTCCTCCAGAACGCGGTTACACCGGTCGAGAACGACCTCCGGGGCACCCTTCATGTAGGCCGTTGGCGTAGCGGCATCGAACCCGTCCGTATCCGAGAGCGTCGAAGGAAATTCGCGGGCGACGACGGTCATCCGTTTGCGTTCCGAGGAGAACGGTATCTCGCGCAGTCGTTCATGCTCGGGGTCGATGCCCGCCTTCGCGGCCGACACCAGCAGGGCGATTTCGGTCGGATCCCCGTAGTACGGGTCGTCGGCGGAATCCGGCGCTCGTTCGGCGTCGTTGCAGTAGGCCCCGCAGGTCAGGAGTGGGACCAGTCGTTCGCGGTCGGCGTCGTCGCCGTCGTAACGAAACTCGCCCGCCGTCGAGAGGCCGGTTCCCGTGACGGTTCCGTTCGTTCCCGCGGTGTACACCCGCTTGACCGTCATCTGATTCTCGGTGAGCGTCCCCGTCTTGTCGCTCACGATGACGTCGACCGACCCGAGGCTTTCGACCACGGGGAGTCGCCGAACCAGCGCGTCGCGGTTGAGTATCTTGCGCGACCCCATCGCGAGCGTCAGCGTCACGACCGCCGGTAACCCCTCGGGACCGCCGCGACGGCCAGCGTGATTCCGGTCAGCAAAATCGACAGCCAGCCCGCCGCGGTGAAGACGAACTGCGCCACCGCGATGACGAGGATCAGTCCGACGATTCCGATACCGATACGCTTTCCGAGCGCGTCCACCTCCTTCTGAAACGGTGTCTCCCGGGTCTCGGCTTCCTGTATTTCGGTCGCGATGTCACCCACTTGGGTGTCCATCCCCGTTTTGACGACGACGGCCCTCCCCCGTCCCTTGATGGCGGTGGTGTTCATGAACACCATGTCATCCCGCTCGGCCAGCGGCGTCTCCGGAGGAACGGGGTCCGTCCCCTTCGCCACGGTGGTGCTCTCCCCGGTGAGGGCCGATTCGTTGGTTTCGAGCGCCGTCACCTCCACGAGTCGAGCGTCCGCGGGGATGGCATCGCCCTGCTCGATGACGACGATATCCCCGGTACGACATCCTCGGCGTCGATAGTCACCTTCTCCCCGTCGCGGAGCACGGTCGTGTTCGGCGTGGAGAGTTCTCGAAGCGCCTTAATAGACATCTCGGCGCGGTAATCTTGGAAGAACCCGAAAATCCCGTTCGCGAACAGGATGAGAAGGATGAGTCCAGCCTCCTCGTATCTGGGGTGGCACCCGGGAGGAGTCCGACGGCTATCGAAAGGAGCGC
>NZ_MEIH01000225.1:0-2144 GCF_001723155.1 Haladaptatus sp. W1 | reverse complement strand
AAGAAACCTCGCCGGGGGGGAGACGTACTGGCGACACGCGGACAGCGACCTCGGGGTCTACGAGCGATACAACAACCTCCTCGTCGGTATCAACAACGGTGGAAGCAGTCGCACCCAGTCGGTGTACACCTCGTGGACGAACACGACCCTCCACGACTACAGCGGCACTGCCGGAGACGTGACCACGGACGGGAGCGGGTGGGTCGATATCACGGTCCCGTCGGAAGGCTGGGTGTTCTACGCGCCTAATTGAAAATTCGGACGGGAATTGCTCCGACGAACAGAATTTTTTCGCGGGACCGCGACCGGATAGACATGGAGAAAGTGAACCTCGATACCGCGTTCGACACCTTCGACGAGCACTGGTCGCCCCGACTCGCGGCCGAACTGAACGGACAGGCAGTCAAACTCGCCAAACTCGAAGGCGAGTTCGTCTGGCACCGCCACGATGACGCTGACGAGATGTTCCTCGTGACGAGCGGTCACCTCCGCATCGAGTTTCGGGAGGAAGAGAACGTGGTGCTGGAGGAAGGCGAATTCGTCGTCGTTCCGCGAGGCGTCGAACACCGGCCGGTCGCCGATGAGGAAGCCGAAGTGCTCCTGTTCGAACCGGCGGGAACGACGAACACCGGCAACGTCGAGAGCGAGTTGACGAAGACGGACCTCGAAGAGGTGTAGGCGGACCGACCGCGGTTAGACCGTCTACTCACCCAGACGCGTCCACGTCGTCGAATCGCGTTCCCAGAACTCGCTGTCCTTTTTGAGTTTCGGAACCCACGTATCCTCTGTTTTCGAGAGCAGTGCGACCCGCGAGGCGGGAACCTGCTTCAGCACGTCGTGGTCGGGCATGTGCTCGCCCACCTGCTCGGTGAACTCGACGACATCCTCGTGGTCGAGCATGGACGAGCGGTCGAGACGGCCGCGCGAGTGGCCGACGTGCATGTACGCCTTCAGTTCGACGAAATCCGGGTCGGCGCGCTCGTAGAAGGCGGCGTACCAGTCCGGATTGGCGACGTTCTCCCTGCCGACGAGCGTGGTTCGGATGACGGTTCGCGTGTCGTCCTTTTCGGCCAGCACGTCCATCGTGTCGATGAGTTTCTCCCACGCGTCGTCGTCTACGGCCCGGACCACGCGGTCGAAGGTGGCGCGGTCCGCGGCGTCCACGCTGACGTAGAGTTGCGTCGGGTCGCACCGTTCCAGCATCTCGGGGTTCGTCCCGTTGCTCACGAGGAACGTGGTGATGTCCCGGTCGTGGAACGCCTCGATGAGTTCGGGCAGGTAGGGATACAGCGTCGGTTCGCCGTCGAGCGAAATGGCGACGTGGCGCGGTTCCATCGATTCCTCGAAAATTTCTCGCGGCACCTCGTCGTTGCCGCCGAATCCCGACAACAGTTTGCGCTGGAGACGGATGCTCGCGTCCACGACCGCTTCGGGGTCGTCCCACTCCACGTCGCCGAGTTCGTAGGAGTGACCGCGGTGGTCGCGCCAGCAGAAGACACAGCGCTCGTTGCACTTCACGACCGGCGTCATCTGGATACAGCGGTGGGACTCGATGCCGTAGAAGATGTTCTTGTAGCATTTTCCTTCCCCGCGAAGCGCGTTCGCCGTCCAGCCGCAGGTCTGGGCGGCGGTGTGGTTCTCGCTGTGGTAGTTCGGGGAGGAGACCTGCTTCGGTCCGTCATCGGAATCCGACGCGTCCCGATTGCTCGCCGAAGTCTCCTCGACCGTATCCGATTCGCTCATTGGCGGATGAATGTCGTCCATAGGTAAAACGTTCTTTCCTCTCGGTCGGTCTGCGGGCCGACGGCATACCGTTCGAATTTCGACCCGATATAGTTCTTTCTTTGACAGTTCGTTGCCGCTCGACTCGACACAATCCCTTTAGGCATCGCCGACGGCCCTTTTGCTATGAAACTCGACCCGGACCAACTCGAAGCGCGACTGATGACGCACGGCGTCTACGTCACCGAACTCGACGTGGACGAGGGGAGAATCGACATCGAATACGAATCCATCGCCGCCGGGAAAACGAACGCGGTTCCGCACCGGGAGGTCGGCCGCGTCATCAACGTCGTCCGGGACCTCGCCGAGACGCCGCGGGACGTTCACGGGTCCGTGACCGACCTCGACGACGAAGCGGTCGG
>NZ_MEIH01000224.1:0-2306 GCF_001723155.1 Haladaptatus sp. W1 | reverse complement strand
CGCTGTTCACCTCGCACGGCATCACGATGCTCTTTTTCTTCGTCACGCCGGTCTTCTTCGGCATCGCCAACTACTTCTTGCCCATCCTCATCGGCGCGGACGACATGGCGTTTCCGCGCCTCAACGCCATCGGCTTCTGGCTGTTGCCACCATCGTTGCTCCTCGTTCGCGGGGGCTTCCGTCACAGGTCATCGGCCAGTTCCTTCGACTGTTCGACGTTCACGGCCCCCTCTTTCAGTTCTTCTGGACGCTCCGCGACCCGGAACTCGGATGGACGCTGTACACGCCGCTTTCGACCCAGAGTTCGAACCCGCAGATAGACTTTCTGCTCCTCGGGTTGCACCTCTCGGGCATCGCCACGACCCTCGGTGCCATCAACTTCATCGTCACCATCCTCTACGAACGCGCCGAAGACGTAGGGTTCGACTCGCTCGATATCTTCTGCTGGAACCTCCTCGTGACGAGCGGAATAATCATCTTCGCCTTTCCGCTGTTGGGGAGCGCCGCCATCATGCTGCTGTTCGACCGCGTGTTGGGAACCACGTTCTACGCGCCACAGGGCGGCGGGGCGCTCCTCTGGCAGCATCTGTTCTGGTTCTTCGGGCACCCCGAAGTGTACATCATCTTCCTCCCGGCGACGGGGTTGATGAGTTTCATCCTGCCGAAGTTCGCGGGCCGGAAGCTGTTCGGGTTCAAGTTCATCGTCTACTCCACGATGGGTATCGGCGTGCTCTCCTTCGGCGTCTGGGCGCATCACATGTTCACGACGGGTATCGACCCGCGCCTCCGCGCGAGTTTCATGGCCGTCTCCATCGCCATCGCCGTACCGAGCGCCATCAAAGTGTTCAACTGGATAACGACGATTTGGTCGGGGCGGGTTCGGCTCACGGCACCGATGGTTCTCTGTATCGGCAGCATCGGCACCTTCGTCGTCGGCGGCGTGACCGGCGTCTTCCTGGCGGTGATACCCGTCGATATCGTCCTCCACGGTACCTACTACGTCGTCGGTCACTTCCACCTGATACTCATGGGCATCATTCCGTTCATGATGGTCGCCGCGAGTTACTACTGGTATCCCATTCTGACGGGGCGGATGTACGACCGGCAACTCGCGCTGTTCCAATCGCTGTTGCTCGTCGTCGGGTCCGTCGTCACCTTCGGCACGCTCGTCATCATGGGGCTGTTGGGTCTCCCGCGGCGCTTCGCCATCTATCCCGCGGAGTTCGCGTCGTACCAGCGCATCGCCACCATCGGCGCGTATCTCCTCGGCATCTCGGTGCTGTTGTGGCTCTACAACATGCTCTGGTCGTACTGGAACGGCACCCCCGTCAAGACGGCAGACGTGTGGGGGCTGAAACGCACCCACCAGTTCACCCGCGAGTGGCAGTGGTTCGAACGACGGCTGGAGGAGAAGTACGGCATCGAACCGACGGAACCCGAAATAACCCGTCCGGCCGCGACGAGCGTCCCCGGCGAGGGCAGTCCGAACATCCTCGTCGGCGTCGAACCGCTGATAAACACGATTCCGCGCATCGCGGGCGCGGCCGCAATCGGCGGGTTCATCGGAACGATGCTCATGTCCGGCGTGCTGTTCACCGCGACGGTGCTGGGCGTGTTCGACCTCGCGTCGTTCTCCGACCTCGCGGGATTCGTCGGCGAACAGGGCGTGGTTATCGGCTACCTCCTCTTCCTCATCGGGGGAATGACGACGTGGGCGCTCCTGTTCGCCGTCCTGGCGGAGTACCTGCCCGGAGGTCCGCGGATCATCACCGGACTGGCGTTCGCGACGATAATCTCGGTCGGGTTCGGACTGGCGTTCTACACCGGCCAAACCGGTCTTCATCTCCTCGCCTACGCCGTCTTCGTCCTCATCGCCCACTGGTTCTACGGATTCGGACTGTCCGCCACGTTCGAATACCTCTCCGAACGGTGGGAGGTGGCCTGATGGACCCCGACGACCGACATCCCGAACCCATCGACGAGGAAAGCTCGCTCTCCGAGACGTTGCTGACCTACGGCGCGCCGTTCTTCGGAACGCTCCTCGTCGCCGTCGGCATCGCCGGGGGAACGCTCGGCGGGTACGCCGTCGTTCAATCCCAACTCAACCTTTGTGGCAATCCGACCATCGTCGTCTACTCGCCCGGCGCGACCGACCAGCTGACGGCCGCGACGCGGACCGACCCGCTCCGGGAGTTCGGCATCGACGAACTCGCGCCCGCGGAACGCCGGGCGTTCGAGGACGCGCTCGAAAATCCGCGGGACACCGGCGAGGTTCGCGGACAGTTCGTCCACCGGCAAGCATTCGA
>NZ_MEIH01000223.1:0-1191 GCF_001723155.1 Haladaptatus sp. W1 | reverse complement strand
GGTCAACTCCGCGTCGATGTAGGCGGGCCAGATGACTATCTCGACCATACCTACCTCTCCACAGTCCCGCGTTAAACGCCTTTTCGTGTCACGCCGAGACGGGAATCGATGTCGGTCGTGGGTCGGCCTCCGTTACGGGCGGTACGGAATAGTAGAAGACGGTAGAAGGAGATAGAAGGTAGTAGAAAACAGTAGAAAACAGTAGAAAATAGTAGAGATCAGTATAAATCAGTGAAAAATAGAAGAAAATGGTATGAAAATGATAGGATTCAGTAGTATTACAACAATAATCAGTATTTTTCACTACGCTTTAGTAGATTATCTTGGTGGTCGCGGTGAGGGCAGCAGGGAAAGGCGGGGGGTTTCGAACTGCTCAGTCGCGCCGCGCCAGCAGTCCGACCAGCGCGACGGCGGCGACGGCGACGGGAACGCCGAGTCCGGGTTGGCCGTTCGATTCCGTCGTCGTGGCGGCAGTAGTCGTGGTCGTTTTCGAGTCGGTGCCGCTCGTGTCCGTGTTCGTGGTTTCAGTCGTCGTGGTGACGTTGGCCTGTGCGTACGCCTCCGGGTGGAGCGTCTTCGCCAGTTTCGTGATGGGTGTCACGATTTGCGGAGCGGGTTGGCTCACGTAGTTCGGGTTCAGCGAGACGGTCTGGTTCTCCTTCGCGGCCGGGGTTTCGCCGTAATCGTCGGGAATCTTCGCACCGGCCGAGAGGATGAACCAGTCGGGTTGCTGTTCGACGACGACCTCGCTGCTGATCGGCTGATAGCTCTTTATTCCCGCCTCGGCCGCGACGTTCGTTCCGCCCGCTTGCGTGATGATGGTGTCCATGAAGGTACCCGAACCGGCGGTGTACCCGCCGCTCATCACGTACATGACCTTGGGGCTGTCCTCGCCCTCGACGGCCTGATGGACGGTTTCGATGCGGTCTTTCATCCACGAGACGGTCCGTTGCGCACCGTCGCACTCGCCGGTGAGTCGCCCCGTGAGTTCGGTTTTCGCGTAGATGTCGTCGATGGACTTCGACTCGCGGAACTTGTACACCGTCAGCCCCGCATCGCGGAGCTTCTTCACCGTCTCGTCCGAGATGACGTTCGGCGCGAGAACGAGGTCGGGTTCCTGCGCGACGACCTTCTCGGGGACGGCCGCCGTCATCCCGGAACCCGAGACGTTCGCCTTCGCACTCGCGCCGT
>NZ_MEIH01000222.1:0-3918 GCF_001723155.1 Haladaptatus sp. W1 | reverse complement strand
AGGTTCCAGAAGGAGCGCTCGTCGGAACTGGTGTTTCGGACGGTGCCGTCGAAGGAGTCGCTACGGTCGTTCGGAATCCCAGTGACGAGACGATCGAAAAGGGTGAGATTCTCGTCGCACCATCTTCCGACCCCGGTTGGACGCCCCTCTTTCTGAATGCAGCGGGCGTCGTCGTGGAGGTGGGTGGGCAGATGAGTCACGGCTCCCTCGTTGCACGAGAATACGGGATTCCGGCGGTCGTCTCCGTCCGTAACGCAACCCAGAAAATACGGTCGGGGCAGCGGATTCGTGTCGATGGAACGAACGGGATTGTCGAACTAGTAGAAAAGCAGTCGGAGTGATAGTACCACAGACCCGCCGTTCGCCCTTTCATTCTACCGACATCCCGCACGACGAGGAGCACTCGCCGTCGTCGCCGGGAAAGACACCATCAGACGCGCAGGGATTCTGTTCACTACCCACCCTACCGCTGACGATGCACCGTCGCAGTCATCGACGCAGTATTCGACCGGGCTATTCCAATCACGGAGACACCGTTTCTATAGAGCGAAATATGATTTATCCGTTCGAAAGTCGGCACGCTCGTCTGACGAAATGAAAATCGGACTGTCAAAAATCGTCGAAAATCCTCCGAATCCTCCGAATACAGAACTGCGATTCGACCGCTCTCCGCTATTCGAACTCCGGTTCCCGACCTTCCAAAAACGCCGCGACGCCCTCGATGTGGGCGGGCATGTCGTAGGCTTGCGACTGCACCATCGTCTCGTAATCCAGCGCTTCGCGCCAGTCCTTGCCCAGATTTTCGTGGAGGGCCTGCTTGCCCAGCGCGATGGTGTGAGTCGGCTGGTCCGCCAGCGTGTCCGTCAGCTCCGTGACCCGGATATCGAGCTGTTCGTCCGGGACGACTTCGTTCACCACGTCCAGTTCGGCCGCCTCTTCGGCCGAGATGAGTTCGCCGGTGAAGGCGAGTTCCTTCGCCTTTCGAAGCCCGACGAGTCGCGGGAGGAGGAAGGTTCCGCCCATGTCGGGAATGAGGCCGACGTTGATAAACGACGCCGCAAACCGCGCCGATTCCGTCGCGTAGGCGAAGTCGGCGGCCGTGACGAGCGCCATCCCCGCACCCACCGCGTCGCCGTTGACCTTCGCTACGACCGGCACGGGCGCGGTCAGCACCTCGTGAACCACGCGGGAGAGAGTGTCACGAACGCGCTCGTAGGCTTCCCGGACGTTCTCCTCGCGTTCGGCCATCGACTCGATGTCGCCGCCCGCGCTGAACGCTTTCCCTTCGCCGGTCAACACGATGGCGTCCTGTTCTTTCGGGTCGCTTTCGGCGAGGATTTCGGCGAGTTCGCCCGCCGCGTCCGGCGTGAAGGCGTTCCGAACCTCCGGGCGGTCGAACGTGATGTTCCTAATTCCGTCGTCGTCGGAAACGTGCATACCTGAGAGGGTCTCCCCACGTACATTTAATTACTCCCCGCGTCCAGTCGTGGTATGGACATCGAAGCGTTCTTCGAAGGCATGCCGTTCGCGGACCTGCTCGGCGTCGAGGTGACGGAAGCGGCGGACGGGCACGCCGAGGGGCGACTCGAAATGCGCGAGGAACTGTCGTGGAATCAGGACCGACTCATGGCCCACGGCGGCGTCACGTTCACCCTCGCGGATACCGTCGGCGGCGCGGCACTCGTCTCCCTCAACGACCAGCCTGTGCCGACCATCGACATGCGAATCGACTATCTGAGCGCTGGCACGGGCGATCTCTACGCCGAGGCCGACGTAGTGCGGAACGGGAGCGACGTGGGAACCGTCGACGTGAGCGTCTACGACGAGGACGACGAACACGTCGCGGAAGCGCGCGGCGTCTACAAGACGGGGTAAAACGATGAAGCGATGCCGCTCTTTCCTCGTCATCCTGCTCGCAATCGTGACCGTCTCACTCGCGCTCCGCCGACGAAAGCGGTCACGCACACAACTCGAACCGCCGTTCTAACGGGGCCGTCGCGTTCGTTTTCACCGTCGTGTCGGCCTGCCGGTCATAATCTTTTATCGGCTGGCTGTAATAGTACATCGGGAATGGGAACTTCTGATTCGCCCGCACTCGATGCACCGATTCTTCGCGTTTCGGCTGGGGCGGGGCGCGAGGACGCGGAAGCGGTGCTCGACAGTGCACGTGACGCGGCGGAAACGGTGGCGGTTGCGAACGTCGGCCCGATCGGAATCGAGGAGTTGACGCCGCTCGTGGCGACCACGGCCGACGGAACCACCGCGCTTCACGCGAACTGCACCCCCGAGCGTGCCCGAACCCTCGTCGAATCGCTGGAGGACGGCACCATCGTCGAGGAGGGTGCACACGCGGTCGTGAACCACGGGGAGGAGCAGACGACCTTCCCGGTGCCGGACGACGGGCCGCTGTCGGTCGGTCGCCGGGACGTCCTCGAACGGTGCGGCTGGGTGGACCCGACGACCGCGGAGGGCTACGAGGGGTTCGTCGCGGCGGAGGCCGGTGCAGCCCCGGAAGCGGTTATCTCACAGGTCGAAACCGTCGGCTTGCTCGGCCGCGGACGGGGCGATGCGCGGATGGACGAACCGGTCGCCGAGGAGTGGCGGACGGCCCGCGAAACCGACGGCGACCCGGTCGTCGTTGTGAACGCCGGGGAGACCGACGATAGGAATGCCACCGACCGGACGCTGTTGGAGGCCGACCCCGTGGCGGTGCTCGACGGCGCGACGGCGGTCGCTACGGCCATCGGTGCGGAGGATATCGTCGTCTACTGCCCGGAATCCGCCCTCGGAACCCGCGACCGCGTTCGGGAGGCGATGACCGCGTTTAACGACACCGACGCCGCCGAGGGCGTGACGATTCGAACCTTCACCGCCCCGGACATGTACATCGCGGCGGAGCCGACGATGGCCCTCGAAGCACTGGAGGGTAACGACCGGTTGGAGGCCCGCCTCCGCCCGCCGTCCCCCGGCGAGCACGGGTTGTACGGTCGGCCGACCATCGTCCACACGCCGCGCACGTTCGCACAGGTCCGACGAATCCTGCGCGACCCGGACGCGTTCGACCCGGACGACGCCGACCCCGGCACGCGACTCCTGACCGTGACGGGCGACGTGACCGCCTCCGCGACCCTCGAACTGCCGACCGGCGGCAGTCTCGAAACGGTGCTGGAGGCGGTCTTGGTCGATAGCGAGTTCAAAATGGCGTGCGTCGGCGGGCAGTTCGGCGGCGTCACGCGCTCGCTCGACCACACGCCGAGCGCCCCGGCGCTGACCGGCGCACGCCTCGGAACCGACGGCGTGGTCGAACTCTTCGACCAGTCGCGGTGTGCCGTGGCGACCGCCGGAACGCGGGCGCGGTTCGCCGAGGAGGAAAACTGCGGGCGCTGCGTTCCCTGCCGCGAAGGCTCGAAGCAGTTGACGAACCTGCTTCGAGATATCTATTCCGGCGAGTTCAAGGACGACATGCTCCGCGAACTCGCCCGGACGATGCGCGAGACGAGCATCTGCTATTTCGGACGGTCGGCGTCGCGGCCCGTAACGACCGCGATGGACGAATTCGAACCGGAGTTTCACGCACACGCCGAGGGCCGTTGTCCGAGCGGCGCGTGCGAGGAAGTACAGTAACCGTGAGAGCGACACGTGCGTTGCAAACGCAGCGCGGATGACGAGAGGCGACATCACAAAATGAGTTCAGACGAGCAATCAGGAATCGAAGACACCGCTCCGGCCACACCCAAACCCGGTGTGCCGGACATCGAAGACCCGCGACCGAGCACGCCGCTGACCGAGGATTTCGTCACGGGGACGGCGAACGACCCCGACCTCGGTGCGGACGGAGATGGAATGAATCACGTGACGGTGGACGGCCACCCGATAGCCGTGCCGCCGGGTTCGACGCTCATCGACGCCATCGACGCG
>NZ_MEIH01000221.1:0-1691 GCF_001723155.1 Haladaptatus sp. W1 | reverse complement strand
CGCGTTCGAAGGCGGCGAGGACGAGTTGTCGCTGTCGGTCGGTGAGGAGATGGCTCGCGAAGTCGGTGCCGAATGTGCGGACGTACTCGATGTCGAACCGAATCTCGGCGTCAGCGAGACGGTCGCCGAGGCGGGACAACCGACCGGAAGTCGTCGTCAGTTCCCACGTGACCTCGCCGTCCCGAACCACGAACGGCGTTTGCGGAAGCACACCCGTCCGCCACACCGGCGTCAGAAGCACGGGGGTTTCCGTTTCGACCTGCAACAACAGTTCGTCGTCGTGCGTCCAGAGCAGGTCGAGGTCGGTTACGTCCTCCCGCCGCTCGATATCGACGAGTACCTCGGACCCGTTGGAAGCGGTGCATTCGAGGAGGGCGATACCCGTCGTCTCCCCCGCGAGCGTGGCGACGACCGCAAATTCGATGTCCGGGTGTGCGGTCGAAACGCCGTGTATCCACGTCTCTTCCGGTATCGTTACGATGAGCTTGGTGTGTGGCATACGAAATCGGTCGGTGGTGGACACGAGGTGCGTCGGAAAGGAAACCGGTAGTGCGAACATGTTCGTACGACGCTGACCGGTTCGCGCCAAGCCATACCGGAGCACGCGGCGTAGCGACTGCACGGAGAACTATGCAAAAACGAATCGATCCGTTCCTCACGATGGCGAGTCTCTATCTCTCCGTCGGCCTTCTGGCGTTGCTCGGACGGCTGACGACGGGGATGGGACTCACCGAAACACTTCCCAGACTCCGGTGGCTGTTGATTCACTTCGTCACCATCGGCGCGATGACACAGGCGCTGTTCGGACTCCTCCCGTCGCTGCTCGCGTCGGTCGGGGGCACGGAATCGCGCCCGACGAACGCCTCGCGCTGGCGTCAGTGGCTGCTGTTGAACGTCGGATTTCCGACCCTCGTCGTCGGGATGGCGGCCGGTTCGACGACGACCGCCGTCGTCGGCGGGAGTTTCGTGCTGCTCGCGCTGGTCTCGCTCACGGTCACGGTATTCCGCCTTTCGTCCCGTCCGCGCGGTCGGCTGGGGCGGTTCTACCGGACGGCTCCGTGGTTCCTCGTCGTCGGCGTCTCCATGGCGTTCGGGATGTTTCTCGACGTTCACGGCCCGGGCGGCTACTTCGGCTCCATCGAGGCGCACGTCCACGCGAACGTGTGGGGCTTTCTCGCTCTCGTCGCCGCCGGGACCCTGTTACACCTCGTCCCCGCGCTGGACGGCACGACCCTCCGCTATCCGACGCTCGTTCCCGTCACCTACTGGGGGCTGACACTCGGCGCAATCGGTCTCGTCTCCGGTCCGTGGCTGGCGTTCCACGCCCTGACGTTCGGTGGCCTGTCGGTGTACGTCGTCGGGACTGTCGCGCTCCTCGTGAACGTCGTCGGCACGAGGCGGGCGAGCGGGTGCCGCCCGGACGCTCGCATCGGCCACGTGCTCGGAGCGTACCTCTGGCTCGTCGTCCCGGTCCCGTTCGCGCCGCTGGTGCTGTTGTTTCCGACCGCCGTCCCGGGTGCCCCCATCGAAACCGCCGCCATCAACGGATTGGTGTTCGGGTGGATGCTCCAGTTGGCGATGGCGTTCCTTCCGGTCGCCGCCGCCTCGGCCGACGGCCGACCGTGGTCCTTCGACCTCGAAACGGCGGCCGAACGGGCGATATCTCCGTCGTGGGTCGAACTCGGCAGCCT
>NZ_MEIH01000220.1:0-1968 GCF_001723155.1 Haladaptatus sp. W1 | reverse complement strand
GCGAAGACGGCAGCTACGAGGTTTCCCGCCGCGGTGCCGACTCCGCAGGGAACGCCAAGGTGTTCCAAACGTTCGACGCGATGGCGCGGTTGTTCGACCGGCTCCCCGCGCAGTTCACCGCGGAGGACGTGGGCAGAACCGGAATCACGGGGTCGCGCCGCCACCTGCTCATTCGACACTTCGGGGAACACCCCGATTTCCCGTGTCGGATATCCTCACGAAACCCGCTGACCGCGGAAAAGGAGGACGAGGTGGCCGTCGCTACCGGAACGACGGAGGTCGGCGCCGACTGAGGTGCCGACGCGGAACGTATCGAACGGGGTGAAAAAGTCGAAAAACGGGCGCGAAGTCGGTTGAAAATCGGCCGCGTCTACGGCGTTACGCGGTCGGGGTCGCGCGGGAAGAGGATGGCTTCTTTGATGTTGTCCAGCTCGCCGACCTTCTGGACGAGTCGGTCGATACCGAGGCCGTAGCCGCCGTGGGGTGGAATGCCGAACCGGAAGGCCTCCAGGTAGAAGTGGAAGTTCTCGGGGTCCGCACCTTGGTCTTCCATATACTCGCTCATCGTCTCGATATCGTGTTCACGCTGGCCGCCCGAGGAGAGTTCCTGACCCTTGTAGATGAGGTCGAACTTCCGCGAGGCGATGTCGTCGCCCGGCACGTCCTGTTTGTAGTAGAACTTCTCGTCCGGGTAGCCGACGACGAAGAAGGCGGGGTGGCCCTGCTCTTCGAAGTACTCGCCGAGCAGTTTTTCGCCCTTCGTGTCGAGGTCGGTTTCGTCCTCCGGCACGTGGTCGAACTCCGTGGCGAGGATGTCGCGGGCCTCCTCGAACGTGACGCGCGGGAACGGGTCGGTCGGGACCGCGAGGTCGACGCCGAGCGTCTCCAGTTCGTCCGTCGCGTTCTCGCTCACGCGTTCGAGCGTGTGGCGAAGCGACTCCTCCTGGACGTCCATCACGTCGTGATGGTCGTCGATGTACGCCAACTCGACGTCGAACATCGAGATTTCGGAGACGTGTCGGGAGGTGGCGAACGCTTCCGCGCGGAACGCCGTCCCGGTTTCGTAGATTTTGTCGAATCCGGCCGCCATGAGCATCTGCTTGTACAACTGGGGACTTTGGGAGAGGAACACTTCCTCGCCGTAGTAGACGACGGGGAACAGTTCCGCACCGCCCTCCGCACCCTCTTGGGAGAGCAGGGGCGTATCGACGTTACGGAATCCCTCGCCGTCGAACCACTCCTCCATCGCGTTGACGAGCTTCGAGCGGAGCGAGAAGACCGCGTACGCCTCCGGCTTTCGGAGGTCGATGCTCCGGTTGTCGAGCCGCGTCGAGAGGTCCGACTCGATGTCCTTCGCCACTTCCATCGGCAGCGGCGATTCGGCCGCGTTGATGACCTCGAGTTCGGACGGCATGAGTTCGACGCCGCCCGGCGCTTGGTCGCTCGCTTTCACCGAGCCGGTAATTCGAACGACGTCCTCCTTCCCGAGGTCGTTCGCCGCCTCGAAGAGGTCCTCGTCGTTCCCTTCCTTGAACACGACCTGTGTCTGCCCTTCCCGGTCGCGGACGATGACGAAGGAGAGTCCACCGAGGTCCCGAATGTCGTGGACGTGTCCCGCAATGGATACCGTCTCGCCGTCCTGTTCCGCCGTGATGTCGTCAGAATACGTTCGCTCTATCATTGTCTCGACTACGCTTCGTATCGTGTTCCCACCGAGTCAGTCGCGGCTATTGATTCTTCCGACTACGGGCCGCAAATCGGTGGAATAATCGGGATAATCTGGGTGGCTCGACTCAGTTGATGGTCGTGTGCTCGCTCTCCTCGTTGAGCGCCAGATTCGCCGCGATTTCCGCGTTCCGCATGGCGTACTGGGCGGTGTGCTGGAGGCTGACGAGCACGTCCCGGACTTCGAGCAGGTCGTCGTTCGACATCTCGGGGAGGTCCGAGAGAATATCCGACTCCCGGTCG
>NZ_MEIH01000219.1:0-19282 GCF_001723155.1 Haladaptatus sp. W1 | reverse complement strand
GATGCCACCGACCATAGTCGTCATAGCTCATCGGAGCGACGTTTCCACTGGCACCTTTCGAACGCGACTGTAGATTCGCCTCGCCGATGAGTATCTGGTCGACCTGTCCAGTGTCCTTGTCCAGATAGTGTATCTTATACGAGTAGGGGTTCTGAATGTTCTTCTCGACGGTCGTCGGGCCGAGTGCAGGAGCAAAAATCGCCATCACGACGAACATGAAGACGATGACGAATCCGAACAACCCCCACGTGTGATGTCGGAGCCGGTTGATCATGTCGTCACGGGGCGTCCAATCCGCGAACCGGTAGTGTTCACGGAATATCAGATACCCACGCCAAAACCAGTACAGGAAGATCAACGCGTATGCGTACACAAGCACGACGCGAAGCGTCCAGACAATTGCTGGGGAGAGACCGAGGAATGTCCCTTTCCAACCTCCCTTTGGTGACTGCCAACCGGTGTTGTCGAACACCTGTCTATTGAGGAGCGTCGGCGATTTTGCCAACAGGTCGCCGACGGCAGCGAACGGACTGCCGATGGGTTTCAAGAACGGCAGTTTGTCCATCAACGAGGCCCACGGAAGCGACGTCAGCATATTGGCCAATGCACCGAACTCGATTCCTACGAGGAGCACGATTCCGATGAGCCATAACGTGGCTGGTCGCGGATTGTCTGCGATGCGTTCACGGAGGGGTCGTTCTTCTCTCATAGTAGAATTGGTACTCATATTATGAACCTCCATCGTATCCGACACGAGGGTCAATGATGGTGTACAGAAGGTCCTGTACGATGTTGATTATCACGACAAGCAGGATGAAGATGAACATCAGCGAACCAACGAGGGGTAGGTCACCTTGAATGACCGCTTGGAAGAAAAGGTAACCGATACCGCTGATATTGAACACAGTCTCGACGAGGACGGAACCACCAATGAGCAAGTACGCCTCACCCGTGATGATGGGGACGAGTGGGATGAGCGCGTTCCGGAAGATATGCTTCCAGACGAGCGACCGTGGCGGAACACCTTTCGCACGTGCAGTCTCGATGAAGTTGGAATTCACCGTCTCCAACACGGCCGTCCGTCCAATACGCATCTCGTTCCCCATCGACGCGGAACCGAGGACGATAGCCGCCGGTGCGATCTTCTTGATCGCCGCGAGCAGGTCGTTCGGGTTCAGTAAGTCCTGCGGATTTTGGAACGGGACGCCGATGACGGTCGTCGGCACGAGCCAGTTCTGCCAGTTGAATCCGAACAACACCTGTTCAGACCGGGAAAGAACGGCCATGAAGATAACCGCCAACCAGAAGTTCGGCATCGCACGCCAGACGATACCACCGAACGACGCTGCGTAATCGCTCCACGAGTTCGGGTTAAGCCCGGCGTAGAATCCGAGAGGGATGCCGACAAAGATGGCGATGAGGACTGACCAAAATCCCAACCAAAGCGTTCGTGGAGCGTATTCAAGGATGAGCGAGTAAGCGCTCGTATCCGGTTGAAGGACCCACGACTGACCCAGGTTCAGGGTGAATAGGCCGACCATATAGTCGATGTACTGTTCCCACAGCGGTCTGTTCAACCCGAGTTGGTCCTTGATTTGATTGTACGACTGCGGATCTCCTGTCGGGCCGAGAATCGCGCCGACGGGGTCTAACGGACCCATCCGGATGACGATGAACGTTATCGTTGCTCCGAACAGCAAGATCGGAAGGGATAGTAACAGGCGTCTAGCAAAGTAACGCCATCGGCTCATAGCGACCGGGCCACCCCCTGTTCGAACTTGTTCGTATCGTGCGGTAGGTTGCACCCAATGTTAACCGCTTTCATGGCTAATACAGATGCGTATTTGGTGTTCCACTCATTATGTCTTGCGATAACATCTCCAAGAATTTCTGGACGGAGATGCAACTATCGAGACGTTTTGAGAAAAATCAACGCCGAATTGCCAGAATTACTTCCGATCGCCGAGGCTAACTTTATTGTACATCTGACGACTGTAGCCTGCACCACCGAACTTCGGAGCGTCGACCCATTCATAGGCGAAGCGCTCGGAGAGGCCGTGGTACATGTTGAGGAAGGCCACGTCTTCCCAGTTTGCCTCTTCGATCTTGACGTAGGCTTTGTTACGAGCCTGCTGCTCTTTGTCCGTCGGGCCGGGGTTGTCCTGAACCGTCTTCCACGCGTCCGTTGCCTTTTTTGCGGCGGGTGTCCCGCTCCAGTTGGTGTAGGAGACCGGTGAGTCCTTCGAGGTGTCCGACAGCGGTGGGTACAGCAGTTGCAGGAAGTTGTCCGGCTTGGGCCAGTCCATGATCCAGCCGAGCGAGTACGC
Source organism: Haladaptatus sp. W1 (assembly GCF_001723155.1). Lineage (NCBI taxonomy): Archaea > Methanobacteriati > Methanobacteriota > Halobacteria > Halobacteriales > Haladaptataceae > Haladaptatus > Haladaptatus sp. W1. The sequence goes on along the minus strand of NZ_MEIH01000219.1, from coordinate 16,955 downwards.
TTCGAGGTTCCCCTTGCGACCGCGCGAGAGGAGCGTAGAGAACGGCGTCTTCTGAATCTCCATGTCAATGAACGCCGACCGAAGCTGATCCTGCAGTTGCTTTCCGAGTTCGGGCCACGTATCCGAAGATTGGTACACCGTGAAGGTGAATTTAAAGCGGTTACTGTTGCTGTAACCCGCGTCCTTCATTACCTGCTTTGCCTTCTCGAGTTGGGACTCGTTGTAGCCGTACGGATACTTGCTCTTGGCGTGTTTCTTGTACTGTTTCGCGCCGTCTGGATAGATCATCGGCGGCGTAAAGTGATACGCCCCTTCACCGCGACTTTTGAATATTTCACTGACGATGGACTCCTGATTGGCGGCGTATGCGACGGCCTTTCGAACTTCCTTTGGAACCGCCTTCGTGTTAAAGCCGATGTAGTAGGTGTTGATGGTCGAGACACCGAGGTAGTCCATCGTGTCGCCACCCTGTGTGGGACCGTACTTACCGACAGTACGACCGAGGTCGTCCGAGTTGGTGTCGCTGATCTTCTTTGGGTCGTACTTGGGCGTCGGGATGAAGCTGCTCCCGTACCCCATGTCGGCGTTCTTGTTTACGATACCGTACGTGTATCGCGCGTTCGAGTCGGAGGAAATCTTCCAGTGAACGCCGCTAACTTTCGCCTTGTCGCCGTGATAGTCTTCGTTCTTGGAGACTTCAGCAGAGACGTTGCTTTTCCAGCTCTTGAACTCAAACGGACCGGCACCAATGGGCTTTTTGGTGGCGAACTCGCTCTGTTTCATCTCGCCGTCGTAGCCTTCGATGTCTCCGACAATACCTTCGGGGACGGCCGCGAAGGACGTGTATGCGAGCATCTCGAGCGTGGCGTGGAACGGCTTTTCCAACGTCATCTCGAGCGTGTGTTTGTCTTTCGCTTTAAGTGCCAGCGAGTTGGCCTTTGCGACGGTCAACTCGTGTTTCTCGCCCTCGCTGTCCTTGTATGTTTTCGTCGTCGTTTCGTGTTTGACGCCGATGGAATCGAGAATGAAATACTGGCGACGGGAGTTGGTCGATTCGGCGAGACGACGCCACGAATAGACGATGTCTTTCGCCGTCACTTCCTTTCCGTTGTGGAACTTCACCCCTTTCTTGAGCGTGAAGGTGTAGGTCTTCTTGTCCTTGGAAACCTCATGTTTCTCTGCCAGTTGCTTCTCGACGGCGATCTCCCCGTTCGGGTAGTTCATTAGCGCGTCGAACAGTTGCTGGATGACCGTGCCGGATGCCGTGTCGGTCGCCTTGACCGGGTCCAGCGTGGTCATCGTCGAGTTTATGAGTTGCAGCTTTTTGTCGCCGCTGCTACCGTTGCCGTCGCCATTGCCGTCACCGTTACCGTTGTCATCGTCACCGCCACCAGTACAGCCAGCAAGTGCGACAGCGGATGCCGCACCCCCAGTTGCCTGTAGGAACCGCCGACGGGTCAGGTTGTCAGTATCTGTCATCCACACTCGGCTTGTGTGTCATAGCGGATAAACTTACCGCTTGAGAATGGCATCGTTACGGTCTTAAACAGATGGTTTATTGCAGTCCGAGTCCGGTTTTTACATATATACCATAGATTTATTTTATAGTTTTTATAGTATAAATAATTTGGCGAGAAGTGATACGTTGGCAAAATCGACCAGGTAGCGTGATGCTATTTTCGTGAAATACACCATTGTCTCCAATTTTACCCGAATTTTCAGGAAAATCACAGCATCACGAGAGTGGGTATCATCGTTTCGGTGGCCTTATATCCCTTGGTACACATTCTCAAAGTATGACGCCGGATACGGCAGCAATGTCGGTGTCGCTTGCAAACGACTCCGAGGTCATGGCCTCGGTGGACGATGACGGAGAGACGGAACGACTCGTCATCGCGGATGTGTCACGCGACGACGCGTGGATTTGCATGCGAGTATCGGACACTGCCGCACTCCCGAACTGGCGATAGTCCCCCCATACCGCCGCGGTCCTCGAACAGCCCTCTCACCACGACTCCACGTTTTTCACTCCTCGGTGAGCCATCGCCAGAATAAGTTATAAAACTGACAAGAAAGGAGCACCGTACTCGGGAAAGCGATGCATACGTTCGTTGGAACGGAGAACTGACGGGGCGATACTAACCTTTTTTGTCCCCGGACGAAGTTCCATGCAGACATGGACTATCGGGAGGTCGCCGGGGAACAGGAGTTCGTTGCCCGACTCGGACACGGAGCGGATTGGCGCGAAGAGATCGAATCACTGGCCGACGACGAGGACGTGGACGCGGCGTGGTTCGTCGCGATGGGCGCGGTACAGGACGCCGACGTTTGGTTCTACGACCAAGACGAAACGGAATACCGCGAGGTCCGATTCGACGAACCGCTGGAAGTCGCCTCGTGCGTAGGCAACGTCTCCCTGCTCGACGGTGAGCCGTTCGCACACACGCACGCGGTTCTCTCCCGCCGGTCGGGGCAAGCGGTCGCCGGGCACCTCGACTCGGCGACGGTGTTTGCCGGGGAGCTGTATATGCGGACGTTCGAGGAACCGCTCGTCCGGGAACACGACGAGCCGACCGACCTCGACCTCTGGCTCTAACATGCGGGACGAAGACCGGCAGTATTTCGAGCGACTGGAGTCGCGGCTTGACGAGGCGTTCGACGTCGCGGAGGCGGCTAAAGAGCGCAGCGGCGACCCGCAACCGGAAGTCGAGATACCGGTCGCACAGGACATGGCCGACCGCGTGGAGAACATCCTCGGAATCGAGAACGTCGCGGAACGCGTCCGCGAACTCGAAGGCGAGATGTCACGCGAAGAGGCCGCCCTCGAACTGGCGAAGGACTTCGCGGACGGCAACGTCGGAGATTACGAGACGCGCGCCGGGAAAATCGAGGGCGCGGTTCGAACGGCAGTCGCGCTGTTGACCGAGGGTGTCGTCGCCGCACCTATCGAGGGAATCGACCGGGTAGAACTCCTCGAAAACGACGACGGAACGGAGTTCGTCAACGTCTACTACGCCGGTCCGATTCGCTCCGCGGGGGGAACCGCACAAGCGCTTTCGGTTCTCGTCGCGGACTACACGCGGGCGCTCATCGGACTGGGCGAGTACAAGGCGCGTGACGACGAGATAGAGCGGTACGCCGAGGAGATAAACCTCTACGATTCCGAGACCGGATTGCAGTACTCCCCGAAGGACAAAGAGTCGAAGTTCATCGCCAAGAACATGCCCGTCATGCTGGACGGGGAAGCGACGGGCGACGAGGAGGTTTCAGGGTTCCGCGACCTGGACCGCGTGGATACCAACAGCGCCCGGGGCGGAATGTGTCTCGTTCTGGCGGAAGGTATCGCGCTCAAAGCGCCGAAAATTCAGCGATACACTCGGAACCTGGACGAAATCGACTGGCCGTGGTTGCAGGACCTCATCGACGGCACCATCGGAAAGGACGACGGCAAATCGAAAGAAGACGACGCGGAAACGGACGACGAATCCGACGACGATGAGGCGGAAGAAGGAGCGGAAGGCGAGGCCGAGGGCGACCACGAATTGCACGGTCCGCCCCGCGTCGAGGAGGCGACGAAGTTCCTCCGCGACCTCATCGCCGGGCGTCCGGTTTTCACCCACCCGTCTAGACCCGGCGGGTTCCGCCTTCGCTACGGACGGGCGCGAAACCACGGCTTTGCGACCGCGGGCGTCCAACCCGCGACGATGCACCTCGTGGACGACTTCCTCGCGACCGGAACGCAAATCAAGACCGAGCGGCCCGGGAAAGCGGGCGGCGTCATCCCCGTCGATACCATCGAGGGGCCGACCGTCAGGTTGGCGAACGGGGACGTGCGCCGCATCGACGACACCGACGAGGCGCTCGAAATCAGGAACGGCGTCGAGGAGATTCTCGACCTCGGCGAATACCTCGTCAACTACGGCGAGTTCGTGGAGAACAACCACCCGCTCCCGCCCGCATCCTACGTGTTCGAGTGGTGGGTTCAGGACTTCGAACACGCCGGTGCGGACGTACAGGCCATGCGCGACGACCCCCACATCGACCTCGAAGACCCCTCGGCAGCGGAGGCGTTAGCGTGGGCAGCGGAGTACGACGCGCCGTTGCATCCGAAGTACACCTACCTCTGGCACGACATTTCGGTGACGGACTTCGAAGCGCTGGCCGAAGCCGTCGAGTCGGGAGAGGTCCGCGACGGGCGACTCGTCCTTTCGAACACCGAGACGGTTCGAACGGCGCTCGAACACCTTCTCGTCGAACACAGACAGGGCGAGGTCCTGGAGATACCGGACTGGGAACCCCTCGTTCGGTCGCTCGGGTTCGGTGCGGACCTCACGCGCGCGTGGGAATCACTATCAAAGGAGGCGCGCGAGTGGGGAGAGAACGAACCCGGAGACAACGCCGTGAAAGCGGTCAACGAAGTCGCATCGTTTTCCGTCCGGGAGCGCGCACCGACGCGAATCGGGAACCGGATGGGACGCCCGGAGAAGTCGGAAAAGCGCGAGATGAGCCCCGCGGTGCACACCCTCTTCCCGCTCGGCGAGGCTGGCGGCGACCAGCGCGACGTGTCGAAAGCCGCCTCCCACACCGAAGGCATGTCCGGGAAGCGCGGCCAAATCGAGGTCCAAATCGGCCGTCGAGAGTGCGAAGAGTGCGGGCACGAGACGTTCAAATGCCTGTGCCCGGAGTGCGGCGGCAACACCTATCCCGTGTACCGCTGTCCCGACTGTGAAACCCGCGTCGAACCGGACCAAGCGGGACGGGCGGAGTGCCCCCGCTGTGAGGTCCCCGCCACGAGCGTCGAGTGGCAGACGATAGAGATGAACGACGAGTTCCGGGGCGCGCTCGAATCGGTCGGCGAGCGCCCGAACGTCTTCGACACGCTCAAAGGCGTCAAGGGACTCACCTCGGCGCACAAGACGCCCGAACCCATCGAGAAGGGCGTTCTCCGCGCCAAACACGGCGTCAGCGCGTTCAAGGACGGGACGATTCGCTACGACATGACCGACCTTCCCGTCACCTCGGTCAGGGCGTCCGAACTGGACGTGGAACCGGGGCAACTCCGCGCGCTCGGCTACGAGGAGGACATCCACGGCGAACCGCTCCAGCACGACGACCAACTCGTTGAACTCCGGGTACAGGACATCGTGCTCTCGGACGGCGCGGCCACCCACCTGCTCAAAACCGCCGACTTCGTGGACCAGTTGCTGGAGGATTACTACAGCCTCGAACCGTTCTACGACATGGACGAGCGCGACGATTTGGTCGGGGAACTCGTCTTCGGGATGGCACCCCACACCTCCGCCGCCGTCGTCGGCCGCGTCATCGGCTTCACGAGCGCGGCGGTGGGGTACGCACATCCGTACTTCCACGCGGCGAAGCGGAGAAATTGCTTCCATCCGGAGACGAAGGTGTGGTATCGGGACCAGGACGACGAGTGGCGGTATGACGAAATTCAGCAGTTAGTCGAGAAGCGACTGGAAAACCCGAGAGAGGATGATTTGGGTGCACTCGTCCAAGAACTCGATTGCGAGGTTCTGGTGCCGTCGATAGACGAGGATGGGAACGTCGTTCGAAAACCCATCGAAGCGGTTTCAAAACATCCGGCTCCGAATCACTTGGTCGAGATCGAAACACGGAGCGGGCGGGAAATTACGGTGACGCCGGACCATTCGATGCTTCGGTGGAGCGGAAACGGCCCCGAAGAAATCGAAGCGCGAGAACTGAAAGCCGGCGCTTCGGTTCCCGGTTTCCTCGGAGAAGCAGGTTCCAGATTCTCGGAGGGAGACACGAGTTCAGGAGCAGTTGCGGACGGTGGTTCCTTCGAGCGCGACGAAGTAACGCGAGTCGAAATCGTTCAGTCCGAGATTTCGAACACGTACTGTGTCACCGTTCGAGACACGCACAACCTCGTCGCAAACGGAATAGCGACGAAGCAGTGCGACGGCGACGAAGATTGCGTGATGCTCCTCATGGACGGCCTGCTCAACTTCTCGAAGGAGTTCTTGCCGGACAAGCGCGGCGGGCAGATGGACGCGCCGCTGGTGATGTCCTCGCGCATCGACCCCTCGGAAATCGACGACGAGGCGCACAACATGGACATCGTGGACCGGTATCCCCGCGAGTTCTACGAGGCGACGCTGGAGATGGTGGACCCGGAGGACGTGGACATCACCATCGCGGAGGAGTATCTGGGCACCGACCGCGAGTACACCGGGTTCCGGCACACCCACGACACCTCGAACATCGCGCTCGGGCCGGACCTCTCGGCGTACAAGACCCTCGGGTCGATGATGGACAAGATGAACGCCCAGTTGGAACTGGCCCGGAAGACCCGCGCGGTGGACCAGACCGACGTGGCCGAGCGCGTCATCGAGGGGCACTTCCTGCCCGACCTCATCGGGAACCTGCGCGCGTTCTCGCGCCAGGAAACCCGCTGTCTGGACTGCGGCGTGAAGTACCGCCGGATGCCGCTCTCGGGCGATTGTCGGGAGTGTGGCGGCCGGGTGAACCTGACGGTTCATCAAGGCTCGGTGAACAAGTACATGGACACCGCGATTCAGGTCGCCGACGAGTACGACTGCCGCGAGTACACGAAACAGCGGCTTCAGATTCTGGAGCGGTCGTTGGAGAGCGTGTTTGAAAATGATAAGAACAAGCAGTCCGGAATCGCGGACTTCATGTAGAATTCGATATTCAGAAGCGATTATTGTCCGTTTGTAATTTTAGTCCCGAGAGGATGACTTTGAAAACACCTGCGCTCCGAAGTGGGGACGGTTTTACTGTGACTACAACCGCCGAGCGGCGACGAAACCGAACCGCACTGCCGCCGCACCGCGCCACACGCCTCCCCAACCGATTCCTCCGGTCGCTGACGCTCCCCTTCGTCATCCCTCGCGCGCTTCACTGGGGCGACGCAGCCGACGGCTGGCCGCGTCGCCCCGCCAGCGCGCGCCACCCGGAAATTTGGGACGCGGAAACAAATTTCTAGCTCGCTCGCGCCTGTCCTGACCTCGAATAGCGAGATTCGGCGATGGCGAACACGAGCGTGCTCGTCAGGCCGAGCAGGGTTCCGGCCGTGAGCATTCCGGCGAGGAATTCGAGCGACGCGCGGCTCAGGAAGTAGGCGCTGACGGCGTAGAGGACGCCGCCGATGGCGAGGACGTAGAACGGCGCGTTCAGGTAGCGCCACCGGAACTCGTCGGCGAGGTACTCGTCGGTGATTTGACCGAGGCTGGAGGTGATGCCCGCCGCGGAAAACCACACGACGGCACCGTAGATGAGTGCCGCGAGGACGCGAAGCGCGCCGAGACTCCGGCCGTCGTTCTGCTGGCGGATGGCTTCGAGGGTATCGACGCCGCTGACGCCGCCGATGACGAGCAGGGCGGCGGCGACGACGTAGGTGATGAGCGTCACACGACCGGAGTAGAGGCTCCGACGGGTCTTCTCGGCGAGGCGGTCCACGACACGTTCGAGGCCGAGGCCGCGAAAGAGGACGTACAAGCCGAGGAGGCCGGAGAGGCCACCGAAGACGGCACCGCCGGGCATGCCGAGCCGGTCGGCGGCGAGCGCGAGCGGATAGATGAGTATCAGGATGCCGAGCGGGACAAGAATCGTGCCGCGGGTTTCGGGGTCGTCGAGCACCTGCTTGATGGTGTAGTACATCGACTCCAAGTCCTGTGCCTGCCGGACGACAACCCGGCGGACGCCATCGACGGGGATGCGCGAGCGGATGACGGGGATAACGCTCTCGTCCTGTGCGCCGTCGGTGACGATGACGGTCGTTATCTCCTCGCTGGTGCTGAGGCTGGCGAGCACCGTGTCCACCTCCTCGCCGACCTCCCGGTTGGCGCCGATGTCGCTTCCGTCGTTTCCGGTGACGATGGCGACTTCGACGCTCTCGTCGGACCGGATTCGGTCGTAGAGGTGTACTCCCTCGAACATGACGTTGACGTCGCTGTCCTCCGGGTCCGCGGTGGCGAGCGCGACGGCGGCGGCCTCGACGTTATCCCGACCGACGACCGGCGTGTCGAAGTGGGTCTTCCGGCCGAGGTCGTCGTCGAGGTCCACGCACAACACCAGCAGCATTGGCGGTGCGTACGCGGCGGACGGTTAACTGTTTTCGGGAGTGGGGGTCCGAGATGCAGAGTGGTCCAGTGGAACAGACGGAGAACGCACGATTTAAAATTGATATTGGTATTAAAGTAATAAAATGGGATTGGTAGAGGAATAAACGGTCTAAACGGTGCGTTTGCCGTCGTTCGCCCGACATTAGCCCGCGTATAATAATGGCCTCCTACGGGAGTTTTCGACCGATGACTCGAACGCCGACACGCCGCCGCCTCCTCCACGCGGTTGGGGTCGCAGCGACGGCAACGCTCGCAGGTTGTTCGTCCACCGGTGACGACGAACCGACAGGGACTGAAACGACGAACGGAACCGGGACGACGACGGGGGTGGAACGACGACCGGAACGACAACCGCCGATGGAACGACCGACGCGGGGGAGACGACGGCAGAAACGACAACTGGAGACGAGACGACGACCAACGAAACCACGACCGGAACCGCACCGCCAGCGGACGGTGGCGACGTTCAGTTCGTGACCGAAGGCGGGGCGACGGTTCGTGGGACGCTGTTCGGCGACGGCGAGTGCGGCGTCGTCTTCGCACACGGAAAGGGATTCGACAGGAAGAGTTGGCTTCCCCAAGCGAAGCGACTCGCCGAGGACGGTCACACTTGCCTCCCCATCGACCTGAATCTGGACGGGGACGCAGCACCGGAGTACGTTCTCGCGGCGGTGCGCTACCTTCGACGTCGGGTCGGCGTGGGAAGCGTCATCCTCGTCGGTGCTGGTGCGGGCGCGAACGCCGTCGTTCGCGCGAACGCACGGGCGAAGTCGGGGACGGTGGACGGAACGCTCGTCGTCTCACCGGAAGCGGGCGTGGATTCCGCCGCCGAGATGCAGGGCTGGAAGCTGTTCGTCGTTAGCCGCGGCGACGAGAAGTCCGTGCAAACGACGAAGCGGATGCGCGACGCCGCTTCGAACCCCAAGCGATTGGAAACCGTCGATGGAAGCGCGCACGGCCAACGCGTGTTCGAATCGAGCTCCGACTCGATGTGGTCGATAATGAACGGCCTGCTACGGACGGTCTGCGGGTGAGGAAAGCGAGATTCGCACGCTTTTTGAGGCTCGACGGGTAAAACGGTACAACGAATGATTTCCAAGGGCTGTGAACAGTGTGCTGAAGGAGGGAAGATGGTTCTCTTCGTCTACGGATACTGCGACCAGCGCGACTGTTTTTACTGCCCCCTCGGTGAGAACCGGAAGAACGTCACCGACGTGTACGCCAACGAGCGCCTCGTCGAGGACGACGAGGACGTGATTACGGAGGCAAAGCGCATGAACGCGCTGGGCACGTCCATCACTGGTGGCGAACCGCAGGAGGCGATGAACAAGACCTGTCGGTACCTCTCGCTTCTCAAAGACGAGTTCGGTGAGGACCACCACACGCACCTCTACACCGGTATCACGGGCGGGCGGGAGAACATGCGCCGACTGTCGGAGGCCGGGTTGGACGAAATCCGCTTCCACCCGCCGTACGAACAGTGGGGAGAACTTCACGGGACCGAGTGGGAGGACATCCTCTACATCGCCCGCGAGGAAGGACTCACCCCCGCGTTCGAGATTCCGGGTATCCGCGCCGAAGAGGAGTTCCTCGACTTCCTCGACGAGGGCGCGGCGGAGTTCTGTAACATCAACGAGTTCGAGATGTCCCAGGGCAACTACCGTCGGATGCAGGCCGAGGGATTCGAACTCCAAGAGGGTCACATGTCCGCCGTCGATGGCTCGAAGGAGGACATCCTCGACGTGATGGGTGACCACCCGCGAACGTACTTCTGTACCTCGGTATTCAAGGACGCCGCCCAGCACCGCAACCGCCTGAAGCGGATGGCCCGACAGATTCGCCGCGAGTTCGACGACGTGACGGACGACGGTACCCTGATTTACGGGAAGACGTGGGCCGACGAGAAGCGGTTCGCCGAACTCGGCGTCCCCGAGGAGTTCTACACCGTCAAATCGAACCACATCGAAGTCGCGTGGTGGCTGCTGGAGGAGATGATAGAGGAGGGCGACGTGGAGAAGGGCGAAATCGTCGAGCAGTATCCGACCTACGACGGGCAGGTAGTCGAACGGACGCCGTTGGCCTGAGTTTTCCGCGAGCGATTTTTTGTAGCTATTTTCGAGATACGCGACGAACACGAAGAACACGAGAGCAACGGCGGGTAACGCAACCACCGAAATCGGCGAATGACACAACCGCAGAGACCAGTGTTCTCTCCGGAAAATCTTCGGTTTTCCGGGCCGACGAATTCCCCGACGGAGCGCCGAAGACGAGCGAACGCGAGTCTTCGGACGCGACGAGAGGGGGTGAGGAGGGTCTTCGTGAGCAGCGCGAACGAAGGCTCGGAAGTCGCAGCCCGCGAACGAAGTGAGCCGGAACGTCTTCCGGTGCTTTTGATCAACCTTTTCTCAGGGAGGTAGACCGAATCCGGCGCGGTTTGCACCGGATTCGGTTCCCAACCGCAAGAAAAGGTTGCGGAAGTGTTTAGGCACGCGCCGCTATAGCCTGTAGCATGCCGGACTGTCCACTCGCCGATGACTGCCCCAGTTTCGAAGAACGAATCAACGGGATGGGATGTCATCACTACGGCGACCGCGGCGGCGCGGAATGGTGCAATCACTACAACCAACCGATCCGCGAGTTGAAGACCGCCCCGGTCCAGCCGGGCGAGGAAGTCGTCGTGGATATCGACGACATTCACGAAAGCGGCTCCGGCGTCGGTCGAACCGAAGACGGGTTCATCGTTCTCGTCGACGGAGTTCTTCCCGACGCCCGCGCCAAGGTGAAGATCACGAACGTAAAGGGAAATCACGCGCTCGCGGACCCCATCGAACGGCTGCCAATGGAGCCGGAGGAAACGGACAAAGGCGGCGAGGAAGCCGCGGACGGCGATGCCGAGACGAAAGACGACAGGAAAGCGGAACGGCGACAACACCTTGGAAGTCGAGACAACTTCTGGGGCGGATAAGCCGAACGAGTGGACAGTCATTTGCGGGTAGGGGGCGTAAGCCGATATATGTCGGAGGTACGAAATGAGTGAGCAACTGGACGTGAATGAGATTCTCCGACGAGCGGGGTTCGACGCGGAGACGAGTGTTCTGACCCGACGACAAGCGGAAGTGCTCGCGCTCCGCGAGCGCGACACCGCACAGGCAGCCATCGCGGACCGGCTGGGTACCTCGCGGGCGAACGTGTCGAGCATCGAAGCCAGCGCTCGGGAGAACATCAGCAAGGCGCGCGAAACGGTGGCGTTCGCGGAGGCGCTCCGCGCGCCGGTTCGAATCGAAGTCGAATCCGACAGCGACCTCTACGACGTTCCGTCGCGGGTGTACGAAGCGTGCGACGAGGCGGGGGTGAAGGTGAACCACGCGGCTCCCGAACTCATGAAGCGAATCAGCGACGAGGCGGGCGAGGCGGTGAAGGGGCGGACGATTCGAACGGCCCTGCTCATCGGCGTGACGCACGACGGCGAGGTAACGGTCAGACGGCCGGGTCCCGAGGAGTTTTAGCGGTTCCCACGGATGCGAACGTATGGACCTCGGACTGGAGGGTAATACGGCACTGGTAACGGCGAGTTCGAGCGGCCTCGGCTTGGCGAGCGCAAAGGCGTTGGCGCGGGAAGGAGCCAACGTCGTCATCTGCGCGCGGAGCGAGGACGGACTGGCGAGCGCGGAGGAAGAAATCGCCGACCTCGGCGGCGGCGACGTGCTCGCGGTGCCGACGGACATCACCGACCCGGACGAAATCGAGGCGCTGGTCGAGGCGACCGTCGAGGAGTTCGGCGGACTCGACCACCTCGTCACCTCGGCGGGTGGACCGCCGAGCGGGCCGTTTCTCGACACCTTAGAGCGCGATTGGTACGCCGCCTACGACCTGCTGGTGATGAGCGTGGTGTGGCTGACGAAACGGGCCCATCCGCACCTCGTGGAAAGCGACGCGGGAACGGTCGTGAACATCACCTCGACGAGCGTTCGGGAGGCCATCGACGGACTCGTTCTCTCGAACGCGGTTCGGCGGGGCGTCATCGGGTTGATGCAGACGCAAGCCCGGGAGTTCGCGCCCGACGTCCGCGTCAATGCCGTGCTTCCGGGCGCGCACGAAACGCCGCGGATCCAGGACCTCGTGGAGGCCGCCCTCGAACGCGGCGAGTACGACAGCTACGAGGAAGGGTTGGCGGACTGGGCGAGCGACATCCCGATGGGTCGCGTGGGCGACCCGATGGAACTCGGAGACACCGTGGCGTTCCTCTCCAGCGAGCGGGCGAGTTTCGTGAACGGCGTCGCGCTTCCCATCGACGGCGGACGACTCCGAAGCTAATGACGGCGCAACAGAACACGGTGCTCTCGTGGAGCGGCGGCAAGGACGCCGCCTACGCCCTGTTGGAACTGCCGCACGTCACCGAACTGCTCACGACGGTTTCGGAGAACGGCAGGAGCAGCATGCACGGCGTGCGCCGGGAGTTGTACGACGCGCAAGCCGAGGCGCTCGGGATTCCGATTCGATACGTCGAACTCCCGATGGAATGTTCGAACGAGGAGTACGCCGCACGGATGGCGAGTGTGATAGACGAGTACGAAGCGCGCGGAATCGAGCGCATCGCCTTCGCGGACCTCTATCTCGAAGATATCCGTGCGTATCGAAAAGAGCGACTGGCGGAAACGGCCATCGAGAGCTGTTGGCCGGTTTGGAATCCCGATACCGACGAGCAGATTCGGTCGTTCCTCGACGCCGGGTTCCGTGCGACGGTCGTTACGGTCGATGGCGGCACGCTCGACGCATCGTTTGCGGGACGGGAGTTGGACGAGGCGTTCCTCGCCGACCTTCCCGAAGAAGTTGACCCCTGCGGCGAAAACGGCGAATTTCACACGTTCGTTTGGGACGGGCCGACGTTCGACTCGCCGCTCTCGGTCGACGTCGGCGAGACGGTTACCCGAGCGGTGGGCGACGGCGAGTTCCACTACTGCGATTTGTACTAAGACTCGATTTCCTGCGCGATTTCCTTCGCTTCGTCACGGGCTTTCTCGGTGCCCGCTTGCTTTTTGATGAGGACGCTCTGGACTTCCCACTCGTCACTGCCGATTCGTTTGCCGGTTCGAACCTCTGCCCCGTTCGAAATGTCCCGTGCGATGTCGGCGGCCCAATCGGGGGTTCGAATCGTGTCGAAGACGTCCGGGTCGCGGAATCGAACGTGGATGTACTCATCCGTCGTTTCGACGGACTTGACGCGTAGCGTGTCGGCCATAGCGTGCCGGATTCGGGACGCGAATGCAGAAATCTGACGGCCGATCAAAAACGGTCGTCGTCGCGCAGTTTCGTGACGACTTCGCGCACGCGCTGGGCCTCCGATTTCGGCACGACTAACACGCGGTCGTCGTAGGCCGCGACCACGAGGTCGTCAACGCCGACGAGGCTCACGTGTTTGTCTCCGGCCACGATATTCCCCGTGGCGTCGATGGTCAACGCGTCGCCGAGGACGACGTTCGTCGACGAATCGAACCGGTCGAACGCGTCCCACGAACCGAGGTCGTCCCACTCGAACGCGGCGGGAACGACGAAGGCGTCGTCGGTGCGCTCCATCACGGCGTAATCCACGCTCGTGGGGGATACGGCGTCGAATCCGGCGGCGGGGTCGCCGTCTTCGAGCGCGGAGACGAGGGGTTCGAGGGGGGAGTCGCGGGCGGCCCGGAGGAACGCGTCCGGCGTCCACGCGAACAGACCGGCATTCCAGTAGAAACCCTCATCGACGAAGCGTTCGGCGGTCGATTTGTCGGGTTTCTCTCTGAACTGAGAGACGTCAAAATAGCTTCCGTAATCGTGTCCCGGTTCGATATACCCGTATCCTGTCGCCGGTCGAGTGGGTTCGATTCCAACGGTTACAACCCCCTCTGTTTCGACTGCAGTTGACGCGGCACGGCGAGCGGTCGTCTCGAAGTTGCCCGTAATGTAGTGGTCGCTCGGCAAGCAGAGGAGCACGCAGTCGCCGACTTGCTCGCGGATTCGGTGCGTGGCGTAGACGAGCGCCGGACCGGTATCCTTCGGTTCGGGCTCGACGAGCACGCCTGCTTCGGGTGCGTGTTTGCGAACGAGGTCGGCGTGCGTCTCCGCGGTGCAGACGAAGATTTCGTCGGCGAAACCGGCGCGGTTCACGGTTTGGGAGAGCAACGAATCGTCTCCGAGGAGGGACAAGAACTGTTTCGGTCGGTCGCTTCGACTCGCGGGATAGAGTCGGGTACCGGTACCCCCAGCCATAATCAGTGCGACGAGCGAGCGGTCCATATCCTGCGCAGGACCCTCCGGCGTTTAAATTACTCTCATCGGAACGTCGGGGTCGAGTTCTCGTTCGTAAAAAAAGCGTGTTTAGGCCGCGCCGCGGGGTTCCGTTTCCGGGGTCGTCCCCTCGCGGGCTTCGGTTCGGGTGCCCTGCGCCATGAACATCATCGACACGCCGCTGACGAGGAGGTTCACGCCGAAGAGGAGGCCGACCGCCCAGACGGCGGTTGCGGGCCATCCGGCCCAGATCAGCCCCGCAATCAGCAGCGCGAGAACACCGCTCACGACGAGTGCGCCCCAGCCCCGGTTGCCGCGGGCCTGGAACCCCATGACGATTTCGAGGACGCCATCGACGACCAGGAACGCGACCAGCAGGATGGTCAGCGTCGTCAGTCCGATGACCGGGTTCGCCAGAAGCGAAATTCCGGCGATGGCGTAGATGACCGCGAGCAGTCCCTGAACGAAGAACCGCTTCCAGCCACCCGAGAAGGCGCGTGCGATGTGAACCAGCGCCCCGACGACCAGCAACGCTCCGAGTAGAATCGATAGCGAAACACCGGCCGCGAACGGCGCTAAGATGGCGAGTACGCCGATTACGGCGATAATAGCCCCGGCCCCCATCGAAGCACGCCACGATTGTTCGGTGGTCTCCGATACCATTCCCGCACCGCTTTGTACTTCAGTGCTCATTTGAACTTCACCGGTTACATATTCGATAGGTAACCATATAAATTGTGTTGGCTATTTGAAGGAAATTCCAAGAGTCAGACCTATTTCGCGTGGTTGAAAGAGTTAGAAGCGTCTTACCCACTGAATCCGAATCCGAATAATATGGCAGAATTTTTAATTATCTGATAAGCATCACATCTTTTCGGGTCCCGATTTTGACTTTTCCCCTGCTATCTGACCGTTTCAACGTAGCCTTTGATTCCGAAATCGAACCGTCCGTTCAACGGCCGTCGCATCATCGGTCGTCTCACCACGTCTCGATGGTCCCTTCGCGGATGTCTTCGACACATCCCTCGCACGCGGGATGGTCCGGGTCGAAACACTTCGGCCGTCCCTCCTGGTCTATCGGCGCTGCCCGACGGTCGACGTGTCTTCGGCAGACGATTTTGGCCCGGCCGTGTTCGTCCCGCGGCAAATCGGCGAGGACGGTATCGTGAGCGTTCCGGTACGCATCCTTCGCCTCCTCTATCTGGCGGTTCGCCGATTGACGGGTTTCGGCGTACTTCTTTCCCACCTTCCGGAGTTTGACGCGGAGGAAACGGTCGAGGCGGTCGTCCATACCTCCCTCTTGGTGGTGGGGGAATGAAAGGTTAACCCGATTCGGTGGAGCAAAACAACCGCCGAGAGGAAGACGATGAGTTCGTGACGGTTGAAATCCCACCAATAGCGCGTCTAGCGGCCCGAACGAGCCGTTTTCACTTCCACTCTGCTCCCACGTAACCTTTTATACTATTGCGAACCAACCACGGCATGTCTCCCATAGAAAACGAAGTGGAGACGGAGCAACCATGACCGATGTGCGACAGCACGCAGAGGAAATACACGAACAGTTCTCCGACCATCTCTTTGGAGGGATTCATCGAGGCCCAGTGGAAGCGCGCGCGGCAGTTCCGCCTCTACACCCACGAGGACGGCTACGTCGTCCTCGAAGCCGCGAGCGACGACCTGATGGGGAACGTCGCCCGGCAGAAGTTGAGCGAGGACCACCTCCGCGCGCCCATCGGCGACGACGAAAGCTGGGTCGCGGAGGATAAGGTGGCCGAAGTCAAGCGAATCCTCTACGAGGCGGGCTACCCCGTGCAGGACGAACGCGACTTGGAAACCGGGGACGACCTCGATATCACCTGCGCCCTCGATTTGCGCGACTACCAGCGCGAGTGGGTCGAGGAGTTCGTCGACCTCAAATCCGGCGTCCTCGTCGGCCCGCCGGGGAGCGGGAAGACGGTGGCCGCGATGGGCGTCCTCGAAGCCGTCTCCGGCGAGAGCCTGATTCTGGTTCCGGGACGGGAACTCGCCGGGCAGTGGCGCGACGAACTGCTGGCCAGCACCAGCCTCACGCCGGAGCAGGTCGGCGAGTACCACGGCGGCGAGAAGAACGTCCGCCCGGTGACGATTGCGACCTACCAAACCGCCGGAATGGACCGCCACCGCCAGCTGTTCGACCAGCGACGGTGGGGGCTCATCGTGTACGACGAATGTCAACACATCCCGTCGCGGGTGTTCCGCCGGAGCGCGGACCTCCAGTCGAAGCACCGACTGGGATTGTCAGCGACGCCCGTCCGGGAAGATGACAAGGAAAAAGACATCTTCACGCTCATCGGCCCGCCCATCGGCACCGACTGGGACGCGCTGTTCGAGGCCGGATTCGTCGCGGAACCCGAGGTCGAAATCCGGTACGTCGGCTGGGACGAGGAGACCTATCACGGCGAGTACGCTAACGCCGACGGGCGCGGGAAGCGGCGAATCGCCGCGACGAACCCCGCGAAACTGGACGAGATTCGGTTCCTGCTCGCCGAACACCCCACCTCGAAGGCGCTGGTGTTCGTGGAGTAC
>NZ_MEIH01000218.1:0-4021 GCF_001723155.1 Haladaptatus sp. W1 | reverse complement strand
CTCGCTGAAACTCCTCGCCCGTCGGTCGAGAAGGTCGCCGATAGCGGCACCCATCTGTTCGTTCGCCTCACCATTCTCTCGGGAAACCGTTTGCGCATCGGCCCGAACCGGAGCGGACTCGTGACGTCGATGTAGATGCGCCCGCCCGCCTCGACTGCCCACTGCGTACCGGGGTCGAACCCGTACTCGGTGAACATCGTTTGAACGTACGATTTCCAGACGTCCAAAACGAGCGGCGGCATCGCTTCGGCGAACGATTGTCCGTGCCCCATGCTGATGTAGACGTGGAGATGGTCATCGTCGGGAGTGGGTGAGGGAAGCGGAAACAACGACGTTATCGGCCTGGCCTGAAGGATAGTGACGTCGCCGTCCGTCAGTGACCACTCGACGTCCTGCGGTCGGTCGAAGAGTGCTTCGATATCTCTTCCGACCTCGACCAACGCCCGTACCTGTTCGTCGGTGAGCACCGGACTCGACTGGTCGGAGCTCGAAAGTTCGACCGTCTCCGTGCCTCCGCTGGGTTGAGGACGAACCGCAATCCGCTGGTCTCCTGCCTCGTAGGAGAGGATTTCGCCCGTGCGAGCATCGACTTTGATGCCGTCCGCATTCACCTCTCCGGAGACGAGCGGTTCGCCGAGACCGCGACAGGCTTCGACGGACGAAATGTGACGGTTCCCCGTTATCGGGTCAGCTGTAAACAGCACTCCCGAGACGTCCGGAGAAACCATCTGCTGGACGACGACGGCGAGCGATACGTCCTCGTGCGAGATTCCGTTCTCCGCTCGATACGCGATTGCTCGGTCAGTGAATAGACTCGCCATACAGGCACGGACGCGGTCGATGACCGCATCTTCTCCCCGTACGTTTAGGAACGTCTCCTGTTGCCCGGCGAACGAGGCCTCGGGGAGATCTTCAGCGGTCGCACTCGACCGTACCGCGTACGTCGAGGACGTTTCGTCCGTCGTGAGCATTCTCCTGATGGAGTTCCGAACTTCGTCCGGGAACTCCAACGCCCGTATCTGCCTCCGCAAGGTCGCACCGGCGTCTGCAATCGCTTCTGAATTCGTCGGCTCGAATTCGGAGAGCGAAGCAATCGCCGCTCTCGTCGGTGTATCGATGAGCTGTTGATATGCGACGGTTGTTACACAGAATCCATCCGGAATCGGAAACCCCGACGTCGCTAGCCGAGCGAGGTTCGCTCCTTTCCCGCCGACGAGCTCACGGTCAGTCGCTTCAGAATCGTTCAACGAGACGACAGCCGGGTCGTCAACACGTTCTCCGCCGAGTTCACTCATGGGAATCCTCCACGGAGTCCTGCTTTCGTGTCGGAGGGTCCCCCACGGAGTCCTGTTCTCGCGTCAGTCCGGCCGCGACGGCCGCAATGAGTGTCTCTCGAACCGCGGGATATCGTTCTTCCCCGATTCGTTCTCTCTGTTGGGCCAGCCGAACGACAGCCCTGATCGTATGGGCGATCGTTTCCGGGTCCGGTCCGATAACTTTCCCTTCGTTGTACCATCTCTCGATGTGAGGAAGGAAGAAGTCGATCGCTCTCTCTCGTTTCTCGGATACTTCTTCGTCCGAAATCCGTTCGCCTACACGGGTCAGTTCCTGTTCTTCGATGAGGACTCGGCGGAATATCGGATTGGACTCCATCTCGCTGAGAGACTGTTCGAGTAGTGCTGCGATTGCAGTCTCCGGGTCGTCGTGTGTCCGAAACGATTTCCCCAACAATCGGGGAATTACTTCTTTGCTCTCTTGCTCTAAGATATCGATGTAGAGCGCTTCTTTGGAGTCGAAATACTGGTAGAAGGTACCGGTGCCGATGTCCGCCGGTTCAGTGAGTTCCGCTATCGTCGTCTTGCGTATTCCCTGTCGTGTGAACAACTCTCGACCGGTATCACGGAGCGATTCTCGGACTCGTTCTCGTTTTTCCGCTGAAAATGAAGGCATAGTTTGTGGTGGGCTTCGATGGGACGACCTGGTTCGTGACGACTGAATATGTGCTATCTGAATATTTGAGTATTTCGTTCAAACGTTCATAACGAGTCGTTCCCGTCTCGGAGACCGGTGATAGAATGCATCTCATAGCGCTGGCCGGGAGCGAGGATGAAAGTCCGCGTGGAGAAATCCTGTTTAGCAATTCCGGCATCCGTTCCCACAGGAGGTGTCCACGAACGATTCAGCGTCAGGGATTTTCGGAGCAGACGCCATCCGTCGTCGTCATCGGTCGATAGCGGTTCGACTGACGGCACTGACTGACGAATAGCCGACGAGCGACGCCGCCGACGAATTTCCACCGAGTGATTTAACGGAATGGAGGCCCACGATACGAAATACGAAAACTGATGGTCCCAGATTTCTTTACCGCTACCGTCGTGGCGCTAGCAGTCGGGGTCGGGTTCGCGTTCACCTACTTCGGCTACTCCTTCGTGACGCAACTCACCTCGCTCGTCGGCGGTCTCGGCGGTGCCCTATTCGGCAGTTTCGCCGCTCGAACCCTCGCCCCCGCATTCGGCATCGGGTCGCCGAACCTGTTGCTTGTGTCGCTGGTCGGTGCCCTCCTCGGCGGCCTCATCGGGAGTCGGGTGGCCCACTCCGCCCAACGGTTCGCCATCGTCGGGGGGAGCGCCCTCGCCGCCGCCTCGGCGGCGTACGCGTCGTTCGGGTCGGGTGGAGTCGAAACGATTGCCCTCCCGATGCTCGACGGGGCCGCAGACCCGCTCGTCGGGTCGCTTCTCGTCGGCGGCGTCACGGGGATTCTCGTCTGGCGGTTCTACCTGCCGTTCCTGACCGTCGTGACGAGCCTCCTCGGGGCAACCATCCTCCAACAACTCGCGCGCCAGTGGGGGAACGTCCTCCCGGTGTTTCAGGCAGACGACATACTTGGTAGGTCGTGACGCTATCGGATAAACTACAGGCGATGGGACCGCCCATTACGGGAGTACAGTATCGGAGATAAGAGAGAATAGGTCTTCTCGGGGAAATCGGCAGCAGTTTCTCTGTTGCCGTCACGTCGGGACCCCATTCACTCACTCATTTCGCTTACGTCCACCCTTTCCAATGAACCACCTCGAAAGCACCCCACAGTACGACGATGAGCACCGCGAGGACGAGGAGATTGAATTCTAGCGGACCGATCCACGTCGGAAGAACCCATTGGGCGGTAGTGTAGACGTACGTGTACGTGGCATCGATTCTGGCCACTAGACCATTCCCATCCTGCCCGACTGCTTTCGTATCGACGGCATCGCTTCCCTCGAGTTCGGTTATCGGTGGTCCCGACGGTTCGTCCCCGTACACCGGCCGTTCGACGTCGTACGGTTCGAAGGGAATCTTCACTTTCCAGACGATGTCTCCGCCCGGCGTCACTTCGAGAGCGCGATTGTTGTTACTGTCGACGATGAGCGTGTTTCCGTTCGGAAGTCGGTCTGCGTCCCGCGGCCAATCCAATCCCGTTCCGTAGGACCAGGTCTGTTTCCATCCGCTCTCCGTCTTTTCGTACTCGACGACGCGGTTGTTCTCGCTATCCGCGACGAGAACTGTGACCGGATCCTGCGAGAGGAGAACCGGGTTGTGCTGTTCGTTGAGGATGTCGTAGTTATCCTCCTCTCCCAGCGTCCAGCGAACGCGTTTCGATTCCCGGTCGATAAGCATAACACGGTCGAAATTCCGCGGACTGACGAGAAACGCGGACCCGTTGTCGACCGCATCGATGTCGTTCAAGTGAGTGTATCCACCGGGACCGCCCCCCGCACTCTTGGGGAAGTGCTCGCGGAACCGATACTCCCACACGACCTCGTCCTCGGAGCGGTCGTACACGAACACGCGGTTTTTCTTGCTCAGGTCGGCGATGGCGTACCGATCTCCCCCGAGGTAGTCGATGTCGTGCGTTCCGGGTGGAATCTCGAACTTCTTGAGTACCGTCCCAGTCCGCCAGTTCATCTCGATGGCGTAAAACGTCACGTCGAACGAAAACGCGGACTTGTTCATACTCCCATCACGTGCGACGAAGAGAACGCGA
>NZ_MEIH01000217.1:0-2703 GCF_001723155.1 Haladaptatus sp. W1 | reverse complement strand
GGGTAGCGAAGGGGAGCGTTCGGAACTCCTCGGTAATCTGGGAGAGCGCCTGGCGGGCGCTTCGGTCGCGGACCGAGGATTCCCGTTCGAGGGCGAAAATCTCCTCTTCGGCACCTTCGCCGACCTTTCCCGTTCCGTCCGTGGCGAACGGTTCGATGGCAACCACGTCACCGACTTGGAGTTCGACGCCGCGCTCGACGCCGAGGTTCGGGATGTTCGGCTCCGTGTGCTGTTCGTAGTGGGCGAGGCCGTGCCCCGAGAGGTTGACGACCGGATTGTAGCCGTAGCCCTCGATGACGGACTCGATTTCGGCACCGATTTCGCCGGTCTCGACGCCGGGTTCGACGAGTTCGAGCGCGGCGTCGAGCGCTTCGGCGCTGGCCTCCGCGAGTTCGTCGTGGCCCGAGAGGTCCACGGTGATGGCGGTGTCGGCGAGCCATCCGTCCACGTGGACCCCGATGTCGAGGTTCACCATGTCTTCGCCGAAGGTCGTCTCGTCGTCGATTCCCGGCGTCGCGTGAGCCGCCTCCTCGTCGATGCTGATGTTCACGGGAAACGCGGGCTTCCCGCCGAGTTCGCGGATGCGGTCCTCCGCGAACTCCGCGACTTCGAGGTGGGTCACGCCGACATCGACTTTCTCGGCGGCTTCCGCTCGCACCTGTGCGAGGATTTCACCGGCCTCCCGATGTTTTTCGTACTTTTCGGCCGAGAGGTCTACGTCCTGCTCGCTCATGCCTCGTTATTCTCCCGAACGCCGGAAAGAGTTTGCGTTACGGCGAAACCGGGCGACGGAGCGACTACCGAGTCGCTGCGGTCTGCATCGCGTCGCTGTTGAACGCACTGCCCGCATTTCCGTCCCGGTCGAGGACGATGACGCCCGCACTCGACCCGGTAAGTTCGGCGAACTCCTCGATGGCGCGGTCCGCCGCCTCCCGTGCGTCGAATCCAGATTCGAGGTGGCGAACCGCCCGCCGGGTCAGCGTCGATTTGGCGATGTCCTCACCGGCACCCGTCGAACTCGCCGCACCCGCCGGGGCCGCGTAGAAGCCGCTTCCGATTTGAGGAACGTCGCCGACCCGACCCGCGAGCGCGAGCCACCGACCTCCGGTCGAGGTGGCCGCCGCGAACTCCTCGCCGTCGTAGGCAACCGCCCCGACCGTATCGTGGTCTCGCGGGTCGCTCCCGCTCGACTCCTCCGCGGCGCTGCGCGCCGCGTTCCCCCGAACTTCTCGCGGAGCAAATCGAGGTGCTCGCTCGGCGACCCCTCGGGCGTGTCGTGGCCTGCCCACCGCTCCCGGCTTTTCTCGGTCCAGAGGTCGATGTCGGTTTCGACGCCGAAATCGCCCGCGAGGGAGACGGCGTGCTCGCCGCTGACGAGGACGTGCGGCGTCTCCTCCATGACGACGCGGGCCGCGCTGACGGCGTGTTCGACGCCGGGCATGGAACAGGCCGCGCCCGCTTCGCGGTCGCTCGTCATGATTCCGGCGTCGGTTCGGATTTCCCCGTCGCTCTGAACCGCGCCGCCGACGCCCGCGTTGAACCGCGGCGAGGATTCGAGGACGTGAACCGCCGCTTCGACGGCATCGACGACCGTCTCCTGTTCGCCGCCGACGCTCGCCGCCTCGTCGAGGACGGCCTGTCGAGGGGTCGGTTCGTCCGGTTCGCCGCCAGCACCGCCGTGAACGATGACTTTCATGCGCACCCGTCTCGCGTGTGACGGCTTAAGTCCACGTCAAACGGCAGTCCGGGTCGGACGACGACGGACGGGGAGGAACGAGGCCGAAGGCGGAGAAAATGACAACGAGACTGCTAAATGGAGTCGGGACGACGGTCCACGCGAACGATGCCGATGTACAATCGGGACGACGCGGACGGGATTCGCGTTGTCGACCGGTGGGACGACGGAATCGGCTGGCTCGCGCATCCGGAAGAGGACGGACGACGGGCGAGTCACGCGATTCGCGGCCCCGACGGCGACGTATGGCTCTTCGACCCGCTCGACGCGCCGGGTGTGGACGAGTTGGTGGCGGAACTCGGCGAGGTGGCCGGTGTGGCGGTGTTCTCGAACTGGCACGCCCGGAACGCAGGCTCGTTCGCCCGTCGCCACGACGTGCCCGTCCACCTCCCCCGCTGGATGGACCGAATCGCCGAACGCGTGGACGCCCCAGTTCAGCGGTACGGCCACGAAGTCGGAACCAGCGGATTCCACGTTCGGCGGTGTTCTCCGCTTCCCGGTTGGGACGAAGCGATAGCGTACCGGAAATCGGACGACACCCTGTACGTCGCCGACGTGCTCGGGACGGCACCGCTGTTCACCGTCGGCGAGGAGCGCCTCGGCGTCTATCTCCTCCGACGGCCGTTCCCTCCCCGTTCTCACTTCGCGGACGTCCAGCCGGAGCGAATCATCGTCGGGCACGGCGAGGGCGTGTTCGAGAGCGCGACGGAGGCGTTGTCGGACGCACTCGACAACGCTCGATGGCGGTTCCCGACGGCCGTCGCAGAGAGCGGCGGCGCACAACTCCGGGCGCTGTTCGGCGCGCTCCGAGACTGATACTCATTGCCGAACCGAGACGTGCCCGGCAACGGTGAGGACGAAAACGGCGGCGAATCCGGCGACTTCGGGGCGAACGAAGGCTATTTAGACGGGCGTTGCTAGACCCAATTACCCCGTCGAACACCTAACTGTTTAAGGGCGTATAAGGC
>NZ_MEIH01000216.1:0-3684 GCF_001723155.1 Haladaptatus sp. W1 | reverse complement strand
CTCCGGCTAGGTCGGAACCGGCATCCAGCACGAACGGTCCAGCCATCGTTTCACCACCCTCGTCTTTATTCCGTTCCCGACCGATTACCGCGTCATGCATCGGCGAGAGTTTCTCCGTACCGCCGCTGTTGGGGGTGGGGCCGCGTCTCTGTTCGCGTCGGGTGGGGTTGTATCGGATGGCGTCGCCGACACCGAAGCGTACCGGCCGCTCGGACGGGTCGCCATCACGAACGCCAAGGAAGCGGTGGTCGGAAACGACGGGAAGACCGCGTTCGTCGCCACCACGGACGGATTCGCAACGGTGGACATCCGAAACCCGAAACAGCCGACGGTGATGGCAGAGCGCCACGACCTCCTCGCCCAGCGAGACGGCGGCCCGCTCCTCCAAATTTGGGACGCGAAGGTGGACGGGGACCGACTGCTCGTCGCCGGTCCCGCGAACCCCATCGGAAGCGACGCGGTGCACGGCGTCCTGCTGTACGACGTGCGCGACCCGACCGACCCGAAACGTGTGGCGTTCCACGAGACGACGTTTCCGATTCACAACGCCTTCCTGAAGGACGACATCGCCTACCTCACCGGCAACGATGGGGACGGAAATCCGCTCGTGCTGGTGGACGTATCGAACGACTCGCCGACGGAAGTCGGCCGGTGGTCGATGGTGGACTACGACGAGGACTGGGGGGACGTGGACTCATGGGTGCGGACGCTGCACGACGTCTGGGTCCACGACGGACGGGCGTACCTCGCGCAGTGGGACGCCGGAACGTGGGTCGTAGACGTGTCCGATCCGAAACGACCCACGCACGTCTCGCACTTCGGCGGGCGGTCGCCGGACGACCTCGCTTCGATTCCGTCCTCGCAGGAACAGGAAGCGGTCATCGGCCTGCCGGGAAACGCCCACTTCGTGATGACGAACGAGGACGCCTCCCTGCTCGCCTGCAACAAGGAGGCGTGGGACACCGACGGCCCCGACACGACCGGTCCGGGCGGCATCGACCTCTGGGACATCTCAGACGTGACGACGCCGCGAAAGCTTACGACCATTCGGCCGCCGAAGACCGACGACCCGAGTTACGACTTCGCGGCGTCGCTCTCGTCGGTCGCCGCATCGCTCTCGCCGGTCGGCGTCGCGTCGGGCCACGACTGCCACGAGTGCGGGCAGGGGAGTTCGGCAACTGGGTGGACGACTTCGCACAACTTCGATTTCGTCGGCGACCGCCTCTACACGTCGTGGTACAGCGGCGGCGTGAAGCTGTTCGACGTGAGCGACCCGGCAAACCCGACGGAACTCGCGTGGTGGCGAAAGCCCAGCGAAGCCGCGTTCTGGACCGCCCAGCGCGTTTCCGGCGACGTGTTCATCGGCGGCAGCATGGGTCAGGAGGGCGACGGCCGAGGCGGTCTCTACACCTTCCCGAACCGCGGGGGCCAACAACGAAACCCACCGTCGCTCACCGGGACGGGAACCGCCTCGGAAACCACGACCTCGAAACCCGTCACGGGAGGCGACGGGACCACGGACTCGGGCGACGGCGGGACCTCGTTGACCAAGGAAGGCCGATTCGGCGCGGGCGTCGCCGGGCTGTCGATACTCGGGGCCGGCGTCTGGAAGCGCTTCCGGGGGCAAAACTGAGCCGATTGCTCGGGAACGATTTCCGCCGAAATCACGACCGCGAACCCCAAGCTTACCATACTTCGAGTTCCTACGATACGGTATGAGCGAGAACAGCGCGACCGACGCCGCGGAGTCGGCGGACGACCTCACGTCACGGGTCGAACGCTGGCTCACCGCCCAGATGCCCATCATCCAGATGCACGGCGGGACGAGCGCGGTTCGGAAAGCGGACCCCGAATCGGGCGAGGTCGTCATCGAACTCGGCGGTGCCTGCGGCGGGTGTTCCATCACCCCGATCACCTCCCAGAACATCGAAGTCGAACTCCTCAAGAAGTTCGACGAGGTGGACGACGTGACCGTCCGCATCGCCGACGACGGCACCAGCCAGTGGAAGACGGACCAAGCCGAGAGCGTCATGGGCATCGACCGCTCCGAGGGCGGACGCGGCGGGAAACTGAACACGCCGGGCGAGAACGAGCACTTCTAAAGCACCACCTTTTACGACGTTCGCAAGTGGAAGCGCCGACGGCAACCGTCGGCGCTTCCACGGGCTTCCTGTAAAAGCTGGACCAAAAGCACTCCTTCTTCATTTCGAGGCCGACGCGTACCGCGCGTCGGCCATCTCCATTCAGTCGTCGGCCCGGAAAATCTTCGATTTTCCGGTGAGAATACTAGCGACGAGGGGGCTGTGTCATCGGCCGTTTCCGGCGGTTGTGTCATCAGCCGTTTCCGGCGGTCGTGTCACCGGCCAATGCCCGCTGTTTGCGCTATTTCGAGAGCACTTTCTCGACGCTTGCCGCGACGCTTCGGGCCTTTTCGGCGAGTTCCTCGGAGATGTGGCCCGTTTCGACGGCCGCGTCGAGTTCGTCGTCGTCCACCCGCTCGACGGTTCCGTCGGGGCGTTTGACGACATCGACGTGGAGGTCCACGTAGCGGACCGACCGGGGGAACAGTTCGACGGGCGTGCAGACGTTGACGTAGGTGCCCTTCGACTCGCCGTCCGCGCTCCGGTAGGCCGTCGGATACCACCATCTGCCCTCGCGGAACTTCGTGATTGCCACGTCGCCGCGCTCGCGGTCGGTGCCGATGGCGTCGTAGGTCCCCGAACTCCCCATCTCGCGTCGGACGGTGTACTTTCCGGCCTCGGGGTCCGCCTCCGCGACGGCCCCTTTGCCCAACGAGAAACAGCGACCGTCGGGCTTGCCGTGGTCGATGAACACCTCGTCGTCCGCATCGGGGCCGAACCCGCGAAGGGTCGCGCCGGTCGGCATCCCGTCGAACGCCTCCTCGCTGTCGCCGTAGAGGTCCTCCGCGAAATCGACCGCCGTGCTCGCCGACGAGTCGGCGGCCTTGATTCGGTGATGGCCGGGGAGCGTCGTCGTGACCTCCCGGCGAGTCTCGTCCAGTTCGAATCGGGATTCGCGGCCGAACCACAGCCACGCCGTTTCCTCGGGTGCGGCGACGGTTCGCGGACCGTCAACGTCGGTCTCCTCGGCCAGCGCGCCGTCGATGGTTTCGGCCCGTTCGACGGCCGCGGAGAGGGCGGCGTTCATCTCGTCCAGCGTGGCGTCGGCCGCGGCGTACTCCCAGCGGACGCCCCACTCGTCGGGAACGTCCGTCGGAAGCATCTCGGTCGTGCGGGCGAGTTCGCGCCTGCTGGCGTCGTCCGGCGCGCTGGCGACGACTTCGTTCACCCCTTTCGAGAGGCTGGCGACGCCGCCGAACACCTGCACGTCGGTTCCGAGGAGGGAGCGGTCGCGCGACCACGGCGGTTCGGGGTCGTGGACCTGCACGCGAACGTGGTCGCCGTCGTCGATTCGACGGTCGATGGCGCGGAACGGGAGGAAGCCCTTGCCGCGGTCGTCGCCGAGGTCCACGACGGCACCGCTTCCGAGGGTGTCGCTGACGACGCCATCGAACAGTGCCCCGCGCGGGGCCGGGTCCTCCCAGTGGAAGGTGTCGATGGCGGTATCCGCCACCCGGCGTGCGACGTGGGAGACGGTTTCGGGGTCCCCGGAGATGCCGACGCCCTGCCTGTCGTCGGTCGTCTCGACCGTGGCGTCGTACTC
>NZ_MEIH01000215.1:0-2808 GCF_001723155.1 Haladaptatus sp. W1 | reverse complement strand
CATGCGGGTCTACTTCGAGAAGCCGCGGACGACGCTCGGCTGGAAGGGTCTGATCAACGATCCGCACCTCGACGGCAGCTTCGACATCAACGAAGGTCTTCGAGTGGGACGCCAGCTGCTGCTGGACATCTCGGCGCTAGGCCTGCCCGTCGGCTGCGAATTCCTCGACCCGATCACCCCGCAGTACATTGCGGACCTGGTCAGCTACGGTGCCATCGGAGCACGGACCGCAGCCAGCCAGGTGCACCGGCAGCTGTGCAGCGCCTTGTCGATGCCGGTCGGCATCAAGAACTCGACCGAAGGTGACATTCAGGTCGCCGTGGACGGAACCCGCGCCGCCGCGGCGAGCCACGTCTTCCCCGGAACCGATCTCGACGGCAAGGCGGCTTTGATCAGGACCGTCGGAAACCCCGATTGCCACGTCATCCTGCGCGGCGGCGTCGACGGACCGAACTACGACGCCGAGTCCGTGGCCGATACCGTTGCCCGCCTGCGTAAGTCGGGGCTGCCGGAGCGAGTGGTCATCGATGCCAGCCATGGAAACAGCCGCAAGGATCACAACAAGCAGGTGGACGTGGTCACCGACGTGGCCGCCAGGGTCGCGGCCGGCGAGCACGGCATCGTCGGGCTGATGCTCGAGAGCTTCCTCGTCGCGGGGCGTCAGGACCTCGAACTCGGCCACCGGGACGAGCTCGTGTACGGCCAGTCCATCACAGATGCGTGCCTCGATTGGGACACGACGGCAACGCAATTGGCTACTCTCGCGGCGGCCGTCGAGACGCGTCGGGCATCGAACGCCGCGCGCTGACGCGTGGTGCGCTAGCGAACCCCGCGCGGTCGAAATTGCACGCTGATGCGTGGGCCGACCGCGCGGGTCGACTTGGGAATTGCATGCTCCCAGGTCCGTTGACAGGATCCGCCCATCACCACCAGGTCCCCGTGTCCGAGGGTGAATTTCAGAGAGGTCCCGCCGCCGCGGGGGCGCAACATGAGTTTGCCTTGTGGCACCGAGGGATACGATCGCCACCATCGTGTCCTCGGTGGCGCTGCGGCCGATGTTGTCGCCGTGCCAGGCGACGCTGTCGGACCCGTCGCGGTAGTAACACAGTCCCGCGGTGGCGAACGACTCCCCGAGCTCGCTTCGGTAGTGGTCGTCCAGTGCATCGCGGGCCTCGTACAGTGCCGCATGCGGCCAGTGCTCCCGCTCGGCGTAGTACCGAACCAGGCGCGGCACATCGACCACGCGGTCGTACATCTGCCTGCGTTC
This sequence comes from Haladaptatus sp. W1, assembly GCF_001723155.1. Classification (NCBI taxonomy): domain Archaea; kingdom Methanobacteriati; phylum Methanobacteriota; class Halobacteria; order Halobacteriales; family Haladaptataceae; genus Haladaptatus; species Haladaptatus sp. W1. The sequence continues at coordinate 1,541 of NZ_MEIH01000215.1, read as the reverse complement.
GGCGCGCCAGTCGACGTCGGTGACCAGTGAATCGAAGAGGTCGCTGTCGGACAACCAGCCCGGCCGCACATCGACCCAGGCACCGAGCGTCAGCTCGCGGCGGGTGACGGACTGCAGCGACCCGACGCCACCGTCGTCGTCACCGAACAGCGAACCTTGCATCGCGAGCGACATGACTCGACTGTATCGAACAGGTGTTCCCATTGCCAGCTCCCGGCGGTATCGTTCTCGCATGGGTTACCGAATTTCAGGTCGTCGTGGACAGTGTCGACCCGCATGCGCTCGCGGCATGGTGGGCACAGACTCTCGGCTGGCAGGTCGAACCCAGCAACGAGGAGTTCATTCGCGAGATGGTTGCGGCAGGCCACGCCCGAGAGGAGGACACGACCGTGTTCGACGGGCGTTCTGGTGTGGCGAGCAGGCCAGGGCATCACCGATCCGGAATCTCCGGGCACCCCGCGGGTGCTGTTTCAGGCGGTACCCGAATCGAAGTCCGTGAAGAACCGACTCCATCTCGACGTTCGTGTCGGTGACGGACGCGAGGCGGTGGTGACCGCACTCGAAGGTCGAGGCGCGTCGGTACTGCATCGCGGGCAGCAAGGGCCCAGCACCTGGATCACCATGACCGATCCCGAGGGCAACGAGTTCTGCGTCAGCTGATCGCGCCGAGCTCTATCGATACGCGCCGGGAGTTTGCCCGGTCCAGCGCTTGAAGGCCCGGCGGAATGCGCTCGGTTCGGAGAAGCCCAGGCGGGCCGAGATGTCGTCCACGCTGTCGCCGCGGCTCAACCCCGAGATGGCCGCGTCGCGCAGAACCTCCTCGCGGAGCTGATTGATGGAGGTGCCTTCCTGGCGAAGGACGCGGCGCAGATGCGGCGGGCTGATGTTGAGCATGGCCGCAATCTCTTCGGTAGCCGGCGTACCGCCTCTGAATCCGGTCTCCAGGGCCCTTCGGACCTGACTCGACGCAGTGCTGTCGTAGTCCCTCGACGAGAACAGCAGGTTGGGTGACTCCGCGAGGTACTCGGCCAGTGTGGCCTCGGTCTGCACTATCGGGGCGCGCATGAGCGCGGTGTCGAATTCCAGTGCGGCGCGGTCGGATCCGAACTGCACATGAGTTCCGAATATGGTGTCGTACATCTTCCCGGCCTCGGGCCCGGGCAGTGCATAGGGCAACTGAACCGACAGGAGTTTGACCCGGTTACCGATCAGCCACGCCGCGAACCGATGCAGCAGAATCAACAGGAAGTCGGTCAGCAATCGCTCGGCGAGCTCGTTCGCTTCGGGGCTGAGGTCGGTCGTGGCTTCGACGTGCACCGTCAGAACCGTCGACTGCTCGGTTCGATCCAGCGTCATCGGTTTCACCGGAATGAGCACGCGCATGGTCTCGGACATTCGAATCAGCGCTGCCCACAGATTCTCCGTGTGTATCAACGTCTGACACACCACCCGAAAACTGCCGCGCCGCACGGGAACTGCGGCGAGTCCGAAGAGTTCGTCGCCGGTCATCGCCCAGACGGCCTGGGTGAACGCGGTGACTG
>NZ_MEIH01000214.1:0-2497 GCF_001723155.1 Haladaptatus sp. W1 | reverse complement strand
GAGCACCGTGGAGTAGCCGCTCATGTACGCAGCGTCCAGTCCGGCCATCTCCGCCAGTCGCGCGTCGAGGGCGTGGTAGAGGCCGGGTGCGAAGACGTAGTTCTGGGAGTTCAGCATCTCGCGGAACTCCTTTCCAGCGCGGTTCTCGATGTCTCTCGTGGTCGTGTCGGTATCGGATATCATTGGTTATCCTGTAGGGTAGCTTCGATTCGGTCGAGTTGCGTTCGGAGGGTCCTGAGTTCCCGTTCGAGTTCGGACGGGAACTCCGTTCGCGGGCGGTCGGAGGGCGTTCGGGCGGCGGTCGGTCCGTCGTCAGTTCGCCGCTCGTCGGTCCACCGGTCGTCCGTCGTCCGGCGGTCGGTCGTCTGGCGGTCGATGGTCGGTCGGTCCGTCGTCGGTCGGTCGCGTCCCGTCGTCCCGATGAACGGGACGAGCGGGGCTTCTTCTTCCGTGCGGTCGTAGCGAGTTTGGTCTGTCATATAGGTCGTATTGTCAGTCGATCTGTCGTCGGTGACGTTTTGCGAGTGGTTCCGGTGCGTGCCGAGGAGCGTGCTGCGTGTACTGACATTTGTTTCACCGCATCCACTCCGACAACAGTACCGGGCATAAACATTATGATTTATAATGATAATATTCTTTAATGCCATTCATCTCTCCAGTGGCGGTTAAGGAGATATAATTGTCGTTCGGTATCATCCCTCATGGCGGATCACGCTCGCTCCGGCTTCCTCCCACTCGTCCCGACTTTCCCGCGTTCGTTTCGGTTTCCCGAGTGCTTATCTTCGCTCGTCCCCGAGTTCAGGTATGAAACGAGGGTGGGAACGTGCGAAATAGGGGTTTCGGACGATGGCGACTCCTGCGTATCCTGTTGCTGTTGATGTTCCTTTCTGCCGGACGCGGTATTTTCGGCGGAAAGAGACTTCAAGACGTGCCCTACGTTCCCGGAACGGACAACGGTCTGGTACTCGTCGCGCTCGTCGGGGCCGTCGTCGTCATCGGCGGCGTCCTCGCGTTCCGCGCGGGAGTGCTTCCGGGAACGTCGTCTTCGTCGTCGGAAACCGAGGTTCACCCCCCGGAGGGCGGGTACAACTGTCGGTACTGCGGTCGGAACTTGGAACGGTACCGCAACCGCTGTCCCTACTGTGAGACGCGGGACCCGGTCGGCAACGAGGACTGGTAGCCGCCGCGACCGGCGGACGCGGTGGCGAGCGGAGCGCGTCGTGACGTATTCCGGGGTGTCGCCGAGCGCGGGACGCGTCGCTGGGCCGTGGCGATTATCCGGTCGTCGCCCGATACTACCACCTCATGCAGCGAAGGCGATTTCTCGCCCGAATGGGTGCGGCGGTGGGTGGTATCGGCGCGGTCGTGGGAACCGAAATGAATGGCGTCGTCGGTGGCGCACGACGTCGCGGGCCGTACCGGGAACCGGTCGTCACGTCGCCCACGATTCGACGGTGGACCCTCGAAGAGAAACGAACCGATAGGACCGTGATTCGGGCCGGGGGACGGTCGTTCGGCGACGCCTACACGAGCACGCTCATTTACAAGGATGCACGGCTGGCGTCGGGTCTCGATAGATACGTCCGCGGGAACTTCGAGGGAATCGTCGCCGCGTTCATGGCAACCCGCGTCACGTTCGACTCCCCGCTCTCGATTCTCGCGCAACCGTCGCTGGTGACGGGCATCGCAAAGGAGCGCTTCGAACGGAACCTTCGACGCCTCGGATTCTCGGACATCCGCGAGCGTCCCACTTCCGAACGCGAAACGACGGCGGAACAGGCCGTCGCCGAGTACGAGGCCGACTACGACGCGAGCGAGTACATCGAGCGCCCGAACTCACCCGCGTACCGTCTTCCGTCGGTCACGCCGGACAGACGCGTGAAGACGATACTGTACCTCGAAGTACTGAAACCGGGCGAGACGCTGCTGTTCACGGCGGGAATCAGGCCGACGGACGAACTACTCCGAGTGGTTTTCGACCGCGACGACGACGCCTACCGCGCGGAACTCCTCCGGTTGATGCACGACGTGAAGTGACCCGGCCGCTCGGCGAAAAGCCTCAACACCGTGGGGTACGATACCCGAGCGATGGTCGATTCGACACGTTCGGAGCGTCGCTTCGTTCCCTTCTTTCGGCGCTACACGAAGACGTGGTTTCACGCTGTCGCGACGGCGGGACTGACCGCGTTCGGGACGCTGACGTTCGTCAATCGGGCGTTCGCCGTTGTCGCGCTCGGCATCTACGTCCTCCCGCCGGTCGTCCTCTACCTTCGCGGCGCGAATCCGGGTGAACGGGGGTCGAACGCCACGAAAACGGCCGCTACCGAGGCTGACCCCCGCGGCGATTCAGGGACTTCGCCCCCCGACAGAAGCGATGCAATCGGGGGCAGTAACGCGGAATCGGAACCGGTCGATGACGCCGAAACGGAAACAGTCGATGACACTAAATCCGAGCCGGACGGCGACGTTCCGACTCACCCGTGGACGGTCGCGGAAA
>NZ_MEIH01000213.1:0-2263 GCF_001723155.1 Haladaptatus sp. W1 | reverse complement strand
CGCGCAACGACGAGGTAGACGCGATGAGCTGGCTGAGACGCTCGACGGGCTCGTAGGGGTACCCTGCCCCGGGGTAGGAAACCACCGCGTCGGCGAAGAGATCGACGGAGAAGCCCGGCATCTCCACCGGCAGCCAGTGCCAGACGTCGCGGAGCTTCTCTTCGATCTCCATTGCGTCCCGGAAAGCCAGGAACCGATCGGCGACGTACTCGCCGAGGAGGGTCAGTCCATACGTGGGGCCGTCCCTGACGAGCCATCGACGCTCGCTGAAGTCGGCGAGCACCCGTCCGACGGTCGGCGAGGAGGCACCGGTAGTCTCACACAACTCTTGACGGTCGGTCGGTCCGTCGCGCAACGCTTCGAGGACGCCGGCTCGGTGGGCCGACGTAGCCAAGAACTGGATGTTGTCGATACCGGGGCTCATATGCAATGTAGGGTGGCGAGTAGCATAGCGTTTCGGCGTGGGGAGAGACGGGCGGCTCTGGCTCTACGTGAGGGTCTTGGGAGGATCAAGTTGCATGTCCGCCGCCTGCTTCCCAGCCCGCCCCGATGGTGGCGACGCACCTCAGTCGCGGTACCGTGGCAGTCACCACTTGCTGCAATTGCGCACTGTATTCTGCACGCCCATCGAAACCGATCACTGATATAGATCGATAGCGCATACCTCCGTCTTCAGGCGGAGGTCGAGCGATAGGCATGGCCCGTCCATTCTTCATGTGTTGTGTAGTGCAGAGTTGTGACTCGTGTGTAGCGAAGGTTGGAAAAGACGCGGTTGTAGACGCGCCTTCGGAACTGGTAGAGTTCCAATGAGCAGTAAATACACTATCGAGAAAGGAGTTTCGGTTGACGAACAGGCAATTGAATGTGACGAAGAGCAATTCGAGCGGGTTGAGAAGACACCCCGAGCTGCGGCCGTCGGTTGCACAGACGATCCAAGGGAAGGTGGATACGAATCATTCAGATGTGGTTGCTCGTGGACTGACGTTAGCGGCAGAAGAGCGGTTGATGGCACGAGAAACGGAGATCAAACGAACGCGAGCGCGGTGGGATAGATCCCAAGATTCGAAGCGAGAAGCGGAGTGTCGGCGAGTGGCGAGTGAGGTGAGCCGAGAGCGGCGCTGTGCGTTCCAGGAGCGAGCGGCAACCGTGGATCCGTGGTGTGACCCGGAGAGAGGAGATCCTCGTGAAGAGTTGGGTCATGAGGAGTGGGCGGCAGTGAACACGCAAACGATGCGGTTAGCGATAAAACTCGATGGGTGGTCGCGAGCAGCGATCAGTCGGCGGCTCAACGGGTCGATTGCCGTGGGAGCGGGCCGTCGTAGCCGTCCGGCACGTACGGACACAGCGGGTCGCTTTCAAGCGCGTCACCTGTGTACGCGAACGCACGCGACCGACTGCCGCCACAGACGGTGCGGAACGGACACGCTCCGCACTTCCCCTTGAGCGCGTCCGGGTCGCGGAGGCGGCGGAACGCCTCGGAATCCCGGTAGAGTTCGACCACCGACTCGTCCCGAACGTTGCCCGCCGCGTCCGGGAGGAAGCCGGAGGGGTACACCTCGCCGAGGTGGCTCACGAAGACGAATCCGTTTCCGGCACGGATTCCGGTGCGACGGCCGATGTCGTCCGATGCGGGCGCCGCGGTTCCGGCGTCCGCCCGCTCGCGTTGGAGCGCGACCCGCCGGTAGTGGGGTGCTTCGGTCGTCTTGACGCCGAACGGGGCAGTCTCGCTCGCGTCGAGGAGCCACTCCATCACCCCTTCGGCTCGTTCGGGTGAAATCGGGTCGAGCACCGCCCCGCGACCAACCGGGACGAGGAAGAAGACCGACCAGAGGACGGCCCCGAGATCGGCGACGAGGTCGCGGAGGGCGGGCAGTTCGTCGACGGTGTCGGCACAGACGGTCGTGTTGATCTGAAGCGGAATCCCGGCGTCTCGAATCGCGCGGGCCGCCCGAACCGTTGATTCGAAACTCCCCTCCTCGCCGCGGAACTCGTCGTGGGCTTCGGAGCTGCTGCCGTCGATGCTAAGCGCGACGCGGCGCAACCCCGCGTCCGACAACCCCTCGATACGGTCGCTCGTCAGCGAGGCCGTCCCGCTGGGGGTGAGCGTCATCCCGAGTCCCCGTTCGGTTCCGTACGCGACGAGTTCTTCCACGTCGTCGCGCATCAGCGGGTCGCCGCCCGAGAGGACGACGAGTTGCCCGTCACCGAACCGGCGTGCTTCGTCCAGCAGTTCCTTGCCCTCGGCGGTCGAGAGTTCGCCGGG
>NZ_MEIH01000212.1:0-2544 GCF_001723155.1 Haladaptatus sp. W1 | reverse complement strand
GGGAAGCGAAACACCGTGGCGCTCACCGGCGAAATTACCGACGTGCTGTACGCCAACGGCGACCTTCGGGACGGGGAAGCGACGCCATCGCTCTCCTCGCTCGCGGGACAGGCGACTATCGTCATCGAGACGGACGACGGGGAGTACGGTATCGGCGGGTGGGGCGCCGTGCTCGAGGACATGGAAGCGGACAGGATTATCATCGAAAAGGTGAGCTACCCTGACGACGAGGAGGACGCCTGATGCTTCCCGACGACTGTGCGCTCGCCATGGACTCCGGCCGACAGGTAATCGTCGATTCGAGGGGGGACGTCACTCCGAAGACGCCGGAAACCGGCGTGTACGAGTCCGACCATCGCTACCTCTCGACCCTCGAAATAGGGGTCGGAGACGCCGACGATTGGATTGTCCTCGGTCGCAAATCCCGCGACCGAGGTGTGACGACGATGCTCGCCAGCCCAACGGTCGGCACCGGTCGCGGCGACCAACGGCCGTGGACGCTCGAAAAGCGCGTCGAACTCACGGAGACGGGCGTGACGGTCACGGCGCGACTCACGAACAACACCGCCGACACGCGGGAGACGACGGTCGCGTTCGAACTCACACCCGATTTCGGCCACGTCTTCGAGATTCCGTCGTTTTTCTCATCGCGTGAGCGCCAAGACAGGCCGGTCACGGTGGAAGAGCACTCGTCCGGCTGTGCGTTCGTGGGAACCCTCGCGGACGGAACGGAACGGCGCGTGACGGTCAGTTCGGACTCCAGCATCGAGACGACGAGTACCGACGATTCCGCCACAGTTTCGACCAACGTAGCAGTTGCGCCTGCTTCGACGCGGACGGTCGAGCTTAACATCGACCTCCCGGACAGGGCACGGGAGACGCCCGAAGTCGATGCAGACATCGACTACCCACAGTACAGTCGACTCATCGACCGCGCCGCGGAAACGCTCGGGGCGCTGATGCTTCCGTGCGGCGTCCCGGCCGCGGGCGCGCCGCGATTTCTCGCGCCGTTCGGCCGGGATTCGCTGCTCGTCAGCTACCAACTCCTGCCGTTCGATTCGAGCGTCGCGGAGCGAACGCTCCGGTTCTTAGCCGACGAGCAGGGAACGGAAACCGACGACGCGACGCTCGAAGCACCCGGCCGAATCATGCACGAGAAACGCCACGGCGACCTCCCCGCCATCGGCGAGAGCGTTCGAACGCCGTACTACGGCACCGTCGACGCGACGCCGCTGTTCGCCGCGTTGTTCGCGGATACCGTGGCGAAGACGGAGGACGAGACGCTGTTCGATTCGGTGTATCCCCACGCGAAATCGGCCGTCGAGTGGACGCTCGCCGAGTTGGACGACAAAGGATTCCTCTTCTACGAACCGCACGACCACCCGCTCGGTCTCGCCCATCTCGGGTGGAAGGACAGCGCGGAGGCGCTCGCGCGGCCGGACGGGACGCCCGCACAGGGGTCGGTCGCCCTCGCCGAGGTGCAGGGGTACGTCTTCCGCGCGCTGACGCGGTTCGGGCCGCTCGCGGAGCGGGCGGACGATTCGACGCTCGCGGCGGAGTGCGAGGTGGCCGCGAAAACGCTCGCCGAATCGTTCGAGAAACGACTGTGGCTCCCCGAGGAGGGGTGTTACGCGCTCGGTATCGACGACCGAGGGGTCATCCCGAGCGTGGCGTCGAATCAGGGCCACGCCGTCTGGGGCGGGTTGGGAAGCGACGACCGGGTCGCACGAGTCGCAACCCGGCTGACGGACGACGACATGCTCACGTCGGCGGGGCTCAGGACGTTCGCGTCGTCGCACGACTCGTTCGACCCGCTCTCGTACCACCGCGGGAGCGTCTGGCCCCACGACACCAGCATCGCCGCGATGGGATTCGCGGAGCGCGGCCACCACGAGACGGCCGAAGCGCTCGCCGTGCGGGGACTCGACGCGCTCGCCGACACGGTTCGGACGGACTTCCCGGACCGGTTCGGCTTCCCGGAACTCATGGTCGGCTTCGACGGGGACGTGTCGGCGGGGACGGTCCGACACCCGGACGCCTGTATTCCGGCGGCGTGGAGCGCCGGGAGCGTGTTCGGCTTTCTGCAGAGTGTAGCGTCCAACCGGGAAACAGCGGACGCGATAGCCGAGTTGGTTCGGTAGTCAGGCCGAGCGGCGAACGACGACGAGGAGTATCGCTGCGATGCAGGTCATCCCGGCCAACAGTTCCCAGCCGGTTCCGTACCCCGACCTCTCGACGAGCATTCCGAAGACGGGCGGGGCGACGAGTCCGCCGACGTTGATGGCGGTCTGCCCGCCCGCCGTCGCGGCCCCGATGTCGTCGCCGTCGACGAGCGTGCTCAGACAGGAGTAGAACACGCCGGTCGAGCCGTAGATCGAGAGGCCGAGTCCGGCGAACACGACGAGCGCGACGGGGAACGAGGGGATTTCGGCGGCAAGTGCGCCGAACAGGACGACACCGGTCGCAATCTGGACGAGCGCGACGGTCGCCGACCCGCGGGCACCGCCGAGCCTGTCCGCGGCGGTTCCGGCACCGACGCGTGCG
>NZ_MEIH01000211.1:0-1543 GCF_001723155.1 Haladaptatus sp. W1 | reverse complement strand
GTGCCTCGACGGTTACATGCGAATCCTCACGGACGAGTTTTTGGACGACGCGCCGACGACGCTCAACGTCCACCCGTCCTTGCTCCCGTCGTTCCCCGGAATGGACGCGTGGGGAGACGCGCTGGACGCGGGCGTGAGCACGACCGGATGCACGGTTCACGTCGTCACCGACGCGACGGACGACGCGGGCGAGGTTGACCACTCCAAGGTCGATTCCGGTCCCATCGTCACGCAGGAGCCGGTCCCGGTGTACGACGGCGACGACGAGGAGTCGCTGAAGGAGCGCGTGCTCTACCAGGGTGAGTTCAAGGCGTACCCGCGCGCAGTACGCTGGTTTGCGGAAGGCGACGCGGCGGTCGATTTCGACGCGAACGCGGTCCGCGTCGAGACGGACGCGGACGACGCGCTCCCCGCCCGGAAGGTCGAAACGTTTGACCGCGCCGCCAGCCTCCGATACGGGGAGAACCCGCACCAGGACGCCGCGCTCTACGCCGACGCGACGTGCGAAGAGGCCAGCGTGGTCCACGCCGAGCAGTTGAACGAGGGCGCGAAGGCGCTGTCGTACAACAACTACAACGACGCCGACGGCGCGCTGAACCTCATCAAGGAGTTCGACCGCCCCGCCGCCGCGGTCATCAAACACACGAATCCCGCTGGCTGTGCCGTCGCCGACTCGCTCGCCGAGGCCTACGAGCGCGCCCTCTCGACGGACGCGAAGAGCGCGTTCGGCGGCATCGTCGCCCTCAACCGCGAGTGCGACGACGCCACCGCGACCCAAATCGTGGACTCGTTCAAGGAAGTCGTCGTCGCGCCGGGCTACACCGACGACGCGCTGGCGACGCTGTGCGAGAAGAAGAACCTCCGCGTGCTCGACGTCTCCGAACTCGGTGAAATCACCGAGACCCACACCGAAAAGGACCTCGTGGGTGGCCGACTCGTCCAAGAACGCGACATGCAGGCCCCGACCCACGAGGACCTCGACGTCGTGACCGAGCGCGAACCGACCGACGAGCAACTCGACTCCCTACTCTTCGCGTGGCAGACCATCAAACACGTCAAGTCCAACGCCATCCTTTTCGCCACGGGCACCGAGACGGTCGGCGTCGGCGCGGGACAGGTCAGCCGCGTGGACGCGGTGCAAATCGCGAAGATGAAAGCCGACCGCGACGCCGAGGGCAAGGACGCCGACGGCGCGGTCATGGCGAGCGACGCCTTCTTCCCGTTCCCGGACGCCATCGAGGAGGCCGCCGAAGCGGGTATCGAGGCGGTCATCCAACCCGGCGGGTCGGTGAACGACGACGACGTTATCGAGGCCGCGGACGAGCACGACATGGCGATGGTGTTCACCGGGAGTAGGTGTTTTAGACACGACTGAAGGTCGTGTCTAAAGCCAGCGAGACGCAGCGCCCGAAGGGCGACCGTCTCGAGCGGTTTCCGGCATGACTGAGCGAAGCGATTGAGTGCCGGAAGTACGTCAGAGCGTGCTCTGACGATGTTTTCGTCACTCGCTCACTCCGTTCGCTCGTGACGAACATTTGCGATA
>NZ_MEIH01000210.1:0-2666 GCF_001723155.1 Haladaptatus sp. W1 | reverse complement strand
CCCGTCCTGGGTCGGCGGTGCGACGTAATCGACGAACTCCTCGACGGTCGGGTCGGTGACCCGCATGCGAACGTGGAGTTCGCCGAGTTCGTCGGGGTTGCCGACGGCGAAGTTGACCACGCCCTGGAACGCGGCCTGTTTTTTCAGGTCGAACGAGAGCGTGTCGCCGTCCCGTCCCGAGAAGAACTCGCCGCGCGCCGTGTCGAGGATTTCCTGTCGGTGGAGCAGTTCGGAGAAGTGCTCGACGCTGTGCGCTTCGGCGACGACTTCGCCCGCCTTCGATTCTGTCTCCGCGCCGGGAAAGACGTTCTCGATGGCGTCCGTGACCCGCGCTTCGATTTCGGTGTCGTTTACGGGTGCCGTGATTCGGATATCGACGCTGTATATCATCGGTTCTCACCCGCCTCTACGCTCTCCAGTCCCGAAAGTCCGTCTTCGAGGAGCGCGCGAATCCGGCGGCGGAAGCCGTCGAGCGTTCCGGTGTTGTCGATGACGGCATCGGCCCGCGCCATCGATCGGTCGAGGCCGAACCCGAGTTCACGTTCGTCGCGCTTTCGAAGGCGCGCTTCGTCGGCGTCCGAGTGGTCGCGTCCCCGCTCGCTCAACCGGTCGGCGCGGACCTCGAACGGGGCTTCGATGCTCACCAGTACGAAATCGTCGCCGAAGGCGTCCTCGAACCGTTCGACTTCGACGCCCGAGCGAATCCCGTCGACGAGGACGGTTTCCGAGGTGGTCAGCGCCGCGTCGATTTGTGGGAGTGACGCCTGTGCGATGGCGTCCGGGCCGTTCTCCTCCCGGAGTGCTTTGGCGATTTCGCCGTGGTGCTCCGCCGGGTCGAGGCCCCGCTCGCGGCACGCCGCGCGGATAACGTCGCCCATCGTGACGACGGGGATTCCCATCTCCTCGGCGACGGTGGCGGCCTCGCCTTTGCCGCTCCCGGGAGGCCGACGGTTCCGATTACTCGCATCGTCTTCGTTTTCTCGTGAACCGTGCTTAAGGGCTGTGTTTGCGGGGAGAATCCCAACCCCTTATGAAGGCGCACCGATAATGCGGTACCGAGGGCACGTAGCTCAGTCTGGATAGAGCGTCGGACTTCTAATCCGACGGCCGTGGGTTCGAATCCCATCGTGCTCGCTCGACTTCGCTTCCGCTCGTTTCGCTCGCACGATGTAGTCACCCTCGCTCCGCGAGAGCGTTGCTCTTGCGTGCTCTCGTTCGCTCCTTTCAGTCGCTCACGAGAACTCCGCTCGCAGTTCTACTTCTGGACGGCTACCGCACCGCAACCGCCAACGAACCGCTTGTGAATTCCGCTCCGGCATTCAACCGGGAGCCCATCACCGAAAAAGCAGGTCACGAACTGGGGAGGAGGCCGGAGGGCTATCCGTCGCGGCGTCGTGGGCTAGCCGAGCATGGAGTACGAAATCACGAACCAGCCAGCGTTCGCCGAACTCCTCCTCACGCTGGACGCGGACGAGGAGATTCGGGTCGAGGCGGGGTCGCTGGTCAGCCATTCGGCGGGAGTCGAAGTGCCACCGGATTCGGAAGCACTACTCGAACGCTCCGTTCTCGGTGAGGAGACGCCGTTTTCGACGACGTTCGCCGCGGACCACCCCGGAACCATTCGGCTCGCGCCGCCGTTTCCGGGCGACATCTTTCACTACGAACTCCGGGACGAAACGCTGTACGTCCAGTCCTGTGCGTTCCTCGCGGCGGAGTCAGGTATCGATTTCGAGGAAAAAGGAAGCTTCGTGGAGTGTGCGGGGGACTTCCTTCTCGAACTCTCCGGGTCGGGTCTCGCGTTTCTTTCGAGCTACGGGGCCGTCTCGATAGTGAGCCTCGACCCCGGCGAGCGATACATTCTGGACACCGGCCACGTCGTCGCGTTCGAGGGGTCCGTGGACTTCGAGGTGACGCGCGTCGATACCGTTCACTCACACGCTGGCGGGCGGGGCGGCCTCGTCTGCGAACTCGAAGGCCCGGGGACGATTTGGACGCAATCCCGAAGCCCGGTCGCGCTTCTCTCGTGGATTGTGCCGAATCTGCCGGACGGCGAGTAGGCTCGTTATTTTCTTAGGTATCGAATGATGCCTTCGGACAAGAGGCGGAATTTGCGCCCCGCACGACGCTTATTTAGGGGGAGGTAGAACGGGTGAGTATGCGAGAGGATTTTCTCCTACTCAATCCGGGTCCGGTACCCCTCGCGCGCGACGTTCGACAGGCGATGAGCGAGCCAATGGTATCGCACCGCTCCGCGGAGTTCGAGTCGGTGTACGAAAACGCACAGGACGGTCTCGATTACATCTTCGAGCGCTCCTCGCTCGACGGGACGCCGACGACGAGCGGCGGTACCAGCCTCATCTTCAACGGGACGGCGACGATGGCGATGGAGGCCGCCGTCGCCAACCTCGCCGGTGAGGACGACGAAGTGGTCGCCGTCGTGAACGGCAAGTTCGGACGGCGGTTCAAGCGAATCGCCGACCGCTACGCGAACGTGACGCCGGTCGCGTTCGACTGGGGCCAGTCCATCGACCCAGATGCCGTCGCGGAGGCCGTGACGGACGAGACGAAAGTCGTGACGATGGTCCACAACGAGACGAGTACGGGACTCCTCAATCCGGTCGCCGAAGTCGGCCGACGTCGCGGCGGAACACGACGCCTACTTCGTC
>NZ_MEIH01000209.1:0-2746 GCF_001723155.1 Haladaptatus sp. W1 | reverse complement strand
CCCGCGAAAAATCGAAACCCCATCACTCGGGAGCGGGATGTGAGAAACGAGAAAGGGAAACCCGAACGGAGCCGCTTCAGATAACGGCGTCCCAGATCGGCTTGATGATGAAGAAGACCGTCTCGTAGCCGATGTACATGAGGACGAGCACGGACGCCAAGACGGCCGCTTTCGGTTTTTCGAGCGGGAGTCCACGACGAAGCTCGACCGAGCGGGCCTCCACTTCGAAGAAGTCGGTGATGACGAGACCGAGGACGAGCGTCGAGAGGACGATACCGCCGTGGTGGTGGAGCGTCAGGAAGTAAAACGCCGAGAGGACCAGCAGGATGTTGCTGACCTCGTGGGGAATCCAGCGACTCAGCGTTTCGCGGTCGTCGTCTTTTGCCTGTTTCTCGTAGTTACGGGACGCGAGAATACGCGTCAACATGTTGACTAACACGAGACCGAACACGACGAACCCGGCGTACGGTTCGAGCGCGTCGACCGGTCCGAGTAATGATAGGGGTTGCATGCTCGAAACTCAGTGCGACAGCGTATTATATTCTTTCCAATTGGGCCGCTCGGTCACTCGTCGAAAAACCGCCGACTTGATACGACGCTGACGAGTTCCATCGAACCGTCGAACGCAACTTCGACCGGTTCGTGCGGTTCGACGGGACGGACCGACCGGTCGTCGGCGAGGAGTTCCACCGCGTCCTCGTCGCGTTCGACGGCCAACGTCACCGGGCCGCCGAGCACCCAGTTATCGACGTGGATGGCGAACGGTGCGACGGGAACGACGGAAACGACCCCGGTACCCCGTTCGACGACCGGTCCTCCGGCGTCGTGCGCGTAGCCCAAACTCCCGGTCGGCGTGGCGACGACCACGGCATCGGCACGGAACTGGGAAACCTCTTCGTCCGCGACGCGGACGCTGTACTCCGAGATTCGGGCGGGTTCGCTGGTCACCAGCGTCGCATCGAACAGCGCGTCGGCGACGTGTTCACCATCGACGGTCGCCGAGAGTAGCGGTCTGTCCACCGTCGTCCACTCCCCGGCGAGGAGGTCCGCGACGGCGGGTTCGATGTCGTCCGGCGCGACGCTCTCCAATCCCGGTCCGGCATCGACCGGCAGGACCGGGACCGACACGCCCGCGCGCACGAGGTTCGTGACTGCCTGCTCGCCGACCGCAACGACGACGGTCGGGTTCGCGTCGAGGACGGTTCCGGCGTTCTCGCTCGTCGTCGGTTCGGCTTCGTCACCGAGCGCACCCTCGATTTCCTCGACGACATCGCCGTCGGTACTCGGTACGATGCCTACACGCATTCTGGCCTCCGTCCATAGTGGTCGCGTGGTTCGGTCATTATCAGAACAGTCTCACCCCGACCAGAAAAGGATACCGCGCTCCGAGTGAAATCGCGCGACGGAAACGGACGCGGGTTACTCGTCGTAGGGCCAATCGCCGATTATCTTCATCCCCGCCGCTTGGTCCTCGGCTTCGAGCGCGTCGGCGATTTCCTCGGGGGCTTTGTGTTCGACCTCGAACTCGTCGCTCGCGAGGTACACCGCCAACTCGGTGAGGAGGATGGCCTGTTCGCGGAGGTCGCGGACTTCGAGTTTGTCCAGCGTGTCGGCGAAGGTGTGTCCCCATCCACGTCCCTCGTCGCCCGTCTCGCTCATGACGTGATAGCCCGGGACGCCCCACTGGACGAACGGCCAATGGTCGCTGTGCGGTCCCTGTTCGGGAATCGTCGAGATGGGGTGTCCGTACTGGTCCGCGACTTCGTGAGCCCCGTCGTCCAGTTCGTCGAACCCGTGCGTGGTGAACGTGAGCGTCCGCCCTCGGGCCACGCCGTCGTTGTTCAGGATGGCTTTGATACCGTCGAAGTCGGTGACGCTGGCCATGTGCGACGACCCGTCGAGACCGACTTCCTCGGCACCGAAGGCGACGAAGTGAACCTTCGTGTCGAGTTCATCCTCGCGCTCCGCGAGCGCGTTCGCCATCTCGACGACCATGGCCGTTCCCGCACCGTTGTCCATCGCGCCCTCGGCGATGTCGTGGGCGTCGATGTGGCTGGTGACGAGCACTTCCCGCTCGGTGTCCGGGCCGAGCTCGGCGTGAACGTTCTGGCTGGTCGCGTCGTCTATCTCCGCATCGACGTTCACCGTCACGTCGTCTCCTTCCCAGCGCCGAGAGAGTCGAGCACCGACTTCCTTCGAGACGCCGACGGCGGGGATGTCGCCGATGGGGTCCGCTTCGGTGCCGACGCTGCCGGTCGGCGGGAGACAGCCCTCGACGTGGTTGCGGAAGACGAAGGCGGCGGCACCGCCCTCGACGGCGTAGTAGTACTTCTCTCGTCGGTGGATGAACCGGTCGTAGTGGCTCGGGACGTTCGAGGCGACCATCACGACTTTTCCTTCGATGTCGTGCTTCTCGAAGTCGTCCGGGAGTCCGTAGCCGAGGTCCACCAACTCGCCGTCCGCGCTTCCGTCGGGACTGCGCGGCAGGGCGATACAGTCCTGTGTGGTGTCGCCAGCCTCGATGGAACTGGACCCCCGCGTCCAGCCCTGCACGTCGAACTCCGCCAGGCGAGCGTTCCGCGCGCCAGCGTCGGCAAGCGCGTCCCGGGTCGCTTCCGCGGCTTCCCGTTCTCCGTCGCTCCCGGTCATTCGGTTTCCGATATCGACTATCGTCTCCAGGAAGTTCCATCCCGCATCGCTCGTGAACGTCCGCCCGATCCACTGTGACATACGCCTACACATCTCT
>NZ_MEIH01000208.1:0-2328 GCF_001723155.1 Haladaptatus sp. W1 | reverse complement strand
TAGCCAATTCCAATCGCACCAGCGCCGATCCCCAAGACATACACCAATTGCCCTGTCGCAATACTCGTTGTTTTTGTACAGTGACGTTCAGGAGGTGTGTCTGGACCCGTGTATGTTTCCGAACAACCTCCTGACGTCATTTGTGGCGGACTAAGCAGATTCATGACTACTAACAGAATACCGACCAACAGGAACGCTGCTGCGATGGTGTAGCGAACTGTCATGGAGTTACCCTCCTTTGTTACTCGACGTTTGATGATTCGGCTTCTGTTTGTGGGTTTCGAGCCACCGTCCAAGCCATGTGGCACTCACAGCAAACAGATAATACGTGACAATCTGTCCTACCTCCCATAGAGCAGTTTGTTCGCCTGGAAATACCCCATCAAAAGCATAGATGATGTGTTCGATCCCAAGTCCTTCGTAGACAAGAAGTGAAACAAGATACGCCGGAATGAAGAGCAATCGAAAAACCACATTGCTGTAGATATCAACAACCACTGGTAATTGTGCAGTAAGGGCGAGAAAACCAAAGAGCACAAGCGTCGATCGAGCTGTCCATGCGGATCGGGTTGCGGGTGATGTGTGGTTATTCATAGTTTCTAAGAGGTGTGTAGATGGCTTTACGTTATGCCTTGGCAGACACGACATCGAGTGGCGGTGTTCTGAATGCCGATGCGACGACAAGTGAGAGAATAGTGTTAAATGAGTATTTCACTCATCACGAAGCTTATTCTTGACTACACAGATATCTCGCTATGAAACGCCGTGTATTCCTCTCTGTGACTGCCCTCGCACTCGGTAGTGGCTGTCTCAATATCGGAGGTACTGCTGAGGGATTTGACTCCATTGCGGATTATGAATTCACCATCTATGAATCAAGCTTTGATAGGACCACCAACTTCCCTGGGCCAACCGAACAACCAATTGTCTCTTTCAAACCGGAGTCGAAGCAGGTGATCGTTCGTGGAGCACTCTTTGTTGGGTCAAGTACGTGCAACAAGGCAGATCTCAAGGATGTTTCATACTCCGAAACATCCCAGACACTCACTGTGAAAGTTGGGAGTACCGATACATCATCCTGGTTTAGTGGGAGTTGTACTGGTGATGAGAGTGCTGATGCCTATCGATTAGTGGTGACAATGAAAGAGCAACTGCCGACAACGGTCAGAGTCAAGCAAACTGGCTCATCTGCGAAGTCAGTAACAGTTCGGCGACCATAGTTGGTGCTCTGTCGGTAGCAACGGCGTTTCTCACCTAATCACTCGAGATCAGGTGTCCCTACACCTGCTTAGTGAACCTCCCAGCAATAAATGTTCAATACAAAATGTTCGTCGACTGAGGGTGATTAAGCTGCTGTCGCGGTCGTGTTCCAGCGGCCATAGTTGCGTTGTTTGGCCAGCTGTTGTTTGCGCATGAATTCCTGGCGTTTGCTGAACTGTATGTCTGGCACACGAGCATAACCGATACGAACCAAATCCGTGTTGAACATAAAATTCCCGATGTAGACGTACGCTTGCATGTGGCCGTCGTCTGTTTCCACCTGTGGATCAGAGACGACTGTCACCACCTGATGATCCAATTGCGACTTCGTATAGCGAACTGCCTTCTTATGGATGGAACTGCTCTCAGGGACGCTCACACCGATCAAATCAACAGTGCGGTTCTTCCCATCGTGTTTGATCTTGAGTGTTGTTGGATCGACGACTTTGGTTACACGTGCTTGGAAGCGCTCGCTATTCTCTGGAGTATCAATATTCGCGGTCGTTGGTTGCCGTAGATACGTCGTCTGCGTCCGTGCCTCCGACTGGGGTTCTGCGGTTGTCGTTGTCGCAATAGTTGGTTCCGCCGAGGCTATTGTCGTGCTAGCGATCGAGGTCGTCTGTGTATCCTCTTCGACAAGGTTGATGCGAGCGACACCGACACAGTCGTCGCCCCCGGCGCATCCTGCCGGAGCCAACTGGGTGACCGTGCCGACGCGATGAAGCCGCCGCATCCAATTACGAAGGTCGCCGAGGCACTCGTCGATTGAACAACGTCTGTCCCCTACCAGCCCGAATAGCAATTTCGCATCGGGGAGAGTAGAATTGAGGCGGGATAGTCGGCCCGCGCTCACGACCGATACTCTTATTATATCGCCCGATAATATTTTGGTGAGCTATGGCTATGCAAAGACATTACGACCGTGAGTTCGTGCGAACATTCTTCACGTCCCCAACTGCCGTGGACGAGGACGATTCCGCTAAGATGATCCGGAGCGCTGCTCAGCTCCAGGGAATGAAGGCCCCGGACGTCTGGGTGCCGGACAACGAGGATGCAACGGCCCCGTCC
>NZ_MEIH01000207.1:0-2270 GCF_001723155.1 Haladaptatus sp. W1 | reverse complement strand
AATTTCTCGACCAGCCGCGACGGGGCGACTTACTCTATCCTCCGAGTGAGTTTCACTCGACATGGTGATTGCACGTAGTTCGCCGCCGCTGATAAATCCACAGGGTGGCGAAGTCGGTGGAAGCCGAAGTCAGTGGGAGCGGTGGGTCGCGCGTGAGAGTTTTCACCCCGGAAGCGCAATCGGTGGACATGAAAGTCCGCGGAACCCGCGAGTGTAAAAACTGCGGGACCCAGTGGTCGTACTACGAGACGGGGAGCGTCGCCTGTCCGAACTGCGAGAGCATGCAGAGCGTCGGATTGGACGAAAACAGGATGCAACACACCGACAGTCCGGCGACCCTCGAACTGGCCGAGATACGCGACGCGCTGGACCGGGAACCGGCGCGCGAGGTCGCAAACAGGGCGGCCGACGAGGCGGGCGAGTACGTCAGAAAGCGCGGATTTATCAGCGGCGGCGAACTCCTCCCGCTCGACGACACCTACCTCGCGGCGAACGAGCTCCGACAAGCCGGACAACTGTTCAGCCGGTCGATGCGGATGACCGACGACGAGGAGATATACTTCTTCTCGCTCCTCCGCGGTGCCGACGAGGGCGAACGCCCGGACGCCCGCGACCTCCCGGAGTCGATTTACGAGGTACGAGGGCTGGCGGACGCGGAATCGCTCAAAGAATACCACGGTGAGATGGGCGAGTGGGCGAGAGAACACGACGTGGACCGCGAGGGACGGAACACGCTCGAAACCCTCGGCGAACACGTCCGTCGCGCACAGGCGCTCGAAGGCGGAGTCGATATCGACACCGCCGAGGCGCTCGTCTCGGCGACGCGCGACTTGGCACGGTATTTCGACGAGGACGATATGGACGCCCTCGCAAGCAGTCGGGACACGCTGTCTCGATTGGCGTAGTCGGGCCGGGACGGTCGGTGCCTAGGGAAGGTCGACTTCGACGTTCGCCGCCGCGGACGCGACCGTCGAGGAACTCGTCGAGTTGGCGACGGTGTTGGTCCACCGCGCCGTGGAGTTGGTGCTCCTCGGCACGTGTCCCAAGTGCTACGACTCGATTTCGACCGCGGTCCGGCCGGTCGAAACGGAGGTGGGAGAGGAGGTAGTCCCGCGATTCCACGCGGTCTGTGAGACGTGTGGCGGACAGCTCCTCGGCCCCATCGGATTCTGCTTGTTGAGCCATCTGGAGGTGAACGCGTTGTACAATCGCCACGGACGCTCCGTCCACACGGCGTATCTCTGGGAGCTCGAATTCGCACAGAACGACGGGTCGCTCGTGGACGAGCGCGACGATGACCCCCTCCGACTCACCTTCCGACTCGAAGACGAGGAACTGTCCGTTACGATAGACGACACCGCCCACGCCACGGAGACGACGCGGCGAACCGTGGAGTAACTATCAAAAATTCAATTGGAGATTCGTTCGCCAAACACTGAAGCGGGAGACGATCCCATCTACTCCCGATGTCCGGCGCACACGGCCCGCCCGATTCCGGTGACGGAGTAGAATCGACCCGACGCGTCTCCCCGACCCCACGTTCCTCTCTCTGCTCGGCTTCCTCTCGATACCCGGCTACCTGTCCCAATCGCTTCGGCCCCTCCGACAGTTCGCGCTGTTTTTCATATTCGGGTTGTGGCCGCTCGTGCGGGGCTTCCTTCCCTCGTTCGGCGAGGACGAGGAGGACCCGACCGATTGGGTCGCCATCGGCGGGAAATCCTATACGCGCCGGTCGCGCCTGTCGCTTCTGCTGTTGCAGTTGAACCCGTTCGTGTTCGTACAAGGCGTTCTCCAACTGGTCGGACACGTTCCGACGCTCCTTCGATACCGCGGTCGATTGCCGAACCCCGACCGGTTCGAACAGGCGACCACCTACCGGTTGCCGTTCGCCGACAGCACATTGCGGGACGACTCCACCGACGACGCCGACGGTGGTACAGCACCGACGGACGGCAAAACGTGGACGGTCATCAACGGCGGCCCCACGCGCGAACGCTCCCATTCGTGGAGCATCCTCGCCCAACGATACGCCCTCGACTTCGTGATAACTGACGAGGAGGGTCGCACTCACACCGGCGACGGGTCGCGCCCGGACCAGTACTACTGCTACGGCGAGCCGATACGCGCACCCGCGGATGGCGTCGTCGTCGCGGCGCACGACGGCCATCGAGACGGTCCGCGGGCGGGTGGATGGCTCGACCTGCGCCAACGCAACATCCTCGGCAACTGGATCATCATCGAGCACGCCGACAGCGAGTACAGCGTCTCGG
>NZ_MEIH01000206.1:0-2398 GCF_001723155.1 Haladaptatus sp. W1 | reverse complement strand
CCCTCCGTGCTACTCGCCATCGTTCAATCGACGGTCAATTCCAGTGAAAAGCGTGACCACCGCGACCACTTCAGAGAATTGGAACGGGAGGCAAATGCGGCGGCTCAACGCCTCGAACGACGGGCCGGTCAGCGATTCCTCGGTTCGTTCCGCTCACGGCTGGTGCAGCAACTCATCCGTACGTATCGCGGTGGCATCCAAACCAGGGAGTATCCAAAATACGGTGTGGCCTACTTTCTGACGGCGTGGCACGAAGTGGTACGGGATGCGGGCCAGATGCTGGCTTCGAACGGAGCGCTATCTACCCCCGAGGATGTGTGGTTTCTTCGGAAGGAGGAACTACTCGGCTTGATCGACGGTGAATCCGTCGACGTCGATGTCGCCGCCCGACGCGCCGAGTTTCGACGTCACGCCTCGATGGACGCACCGCCTGTGTTGACGAGCCAGGGTGAAGCCCTGAGAGGCGAGGTTACACGCGAGGAGGTTCCAGAAGGAGCGCTCGTCGGAACTGGTGTTTCGGACGGTGCCGTCGAAGGAGTCGCTACGGTCGTTCGGAATCCCAGTGACGAGACGATCGAAAAGGGTGAGATTCTCGTCGCACCATCTTCCGACCCCGGTTGGACGCCCCTCTTTCTGAATGCAGCGGGCGTCGTCGTGGAGGTGGGTGGGCAGATGAGTCACGGCTCCCTCGTTGCACGAGAATACGGGATTCCGGCGGTCGTCTCCGTCCGTAACGCAACCCAGAAAATACGGTCGGGGCAGCGGATTCGTGTCGATGGAACGAACGGGATTGTCGAACTAGTAGAAAAGCAGTCGGAGTGATAGTACCACAGACCCGCCGTTCGCCCTTTCATTCTACCGACATCCCGCACGACGAGGAGCACTCGCCGTCGTCGCCGGGAAAGACACCATCAGACGCGCAGGGATTCTGTTCACTACCCACCCTACCGCTGACGATGCACCGTCGCAGTCATCGACGCAGTATTCTCGCGTCCCGGAGGTCACCGTTGGCGTACAGTACGTCCGTGATTTCCCCGGTGAGCGCTACGACGTTTCGTTTCCCTCTCTCCCGGCCTCTAGCCGTCGCGGTGATGGTCGCACCCTCCTTGAGGAGCGGCGCGATGTCTCGAATACAGCGCCGGATGTTCACGTACTCGGCGGGAAGCGTCTCGCTGTGGTTCGTGTGGACGATGGGCCACGATTCCCAAAGTGCGGCCTCGAAATACCAGTGAAAGACGTACGAGAGCGTCTCGTCTTCGAACACCGCACCGTACCGCTCCATCGGGTCGGTGTGCGGTGCAAAGCAGGTTATTTTCCGGTCCACGAGGGCGAGGAACGGCGCGGGAAGGTGGCGGTGACGCGCTTCCGTGACGACGCCGTCTAACTCCTCGTCGGTCGGGAGATCCGTCGGTTGTTCGTGGCTCGTGTTGAGCGACACGGAGACGAAGACATCGTTCTCGTAGCAAGTTTCGAGGGCGGGGGCGAGTTCCTCATACTGTTCGGGCGTCACCGACAGTTGCACCTGATTGGTGGCGTTTCGTATCGCTTCCTCGGCCCGTTCGATGACCGTCTCGACCCGCTTGAGGACGCTGATTCGATGGCCGCCTACGCCAGCCTGCTGCCACCGCTTTCGAATCTCGGTGGCCGTGTTCGTGAGGGTTTCCGCCCGCGATTGGAGGTTCTGGAGTACGTCCGTCGGCTCGCTGGCCCGCGCACGCAGCGCGTCCTGTTTGTATGTCTCCACGTAGCCGTCCTCCTCCAAGTCCCGAAGTACGTCGTAAATCCGTGACCGCGGAACATCCGCCTGTTCAGCGAGAGACGTCGCGGACGCGCTCCCGAGGGAGAGGAGGGTAACGTACGCATCGATTTGATACGTCGAAAGTCCGGCCTCTCGGAGTCCGTCGCGAAGTTCGTCGATGTCCATCTGTGTATTGCTTGCCATCCTATCAAGTTGAATCTTCTAACCGAATTTCTGAATTGTGCCTCGTACCGACCATGCGAATTCTCATATTCACTCCTGTATCAAATCTATGGGCAAGATTTATATATGTCTTATTCTTCATGGTTGAGTAGGAAAGAATACCTATGACAGGCGACTACAAACACGGGGAAAAAACGCGGCGTACGGTGCTAAAATCACTCGGCGGGGCGGCTGGCGTAACGGCGCTCGCCGGTTGTCTCGGCAGTCTCGGCGGCAGTGGTAGTGACAGCGAATCCAAGGACATCACTTTCTGGACGAGCAACGTGGAAAACGACCGCAAGAAGGTCATCAACGGCGTCCTCGACTCGTTCGAATCGAACCACGAAGCGAAGGTCACGATGAACGCGGTCAAGGAAGACGACCTGCCGACCCGGATTTCGTCAGCCCGCGCATCCGACACGCTTCCGACCGTCGCGG
>NZ_MEIH01000205.1:0-3104 GCF_001723155.1 Haladaptatus sp. W1 | reverse complement strand
AATCCCGGCGGGCAGAAATACGGCCCCGAGGACCTCGTGGATGCCGTCAAGGCCGCCTCACGCGGCGAGGACATCAACTACCAGGGTGCATCGAGTGTCGTGGACTTCGACAAAAAAGGAGACCCGGCGTCCGCGGCCTACGACGTTTGGAAGTTCGACTCCAGTGCCGACGGTGGCATCAAGACGGAGGATACCATCAAATTCGAAGGCGAACCGAGCGGTAAGATGGCGGACAGTTCTCCCGGTGGCAAGAACCGAAAAGTCAAGGTCGGTATCCTGCTTCCCGAAACCGGCGACCTCGGGTCGACCGGGAGCCTGATGATAAACGCGGCGAAGATACCGGTCAAACAGGTCAACGACGCCGGCATCAACATCACTGTGGACTCCCAAATTGAGGATTCGCAGACAAAGAAACAGGCGTCGCTCAGCGGCGCGAACGCGCTCGTCAGTGCCGGGTACCCGGCCATCTGTGGTCCCGCGTCCTCGGGAACAACATCCCCGTCAGCCAGCAGGTGTACATCAAGCAGGGTATCGTCGGCTGTTCGCCATCCAGCACCGCGCTGACGGTGACGAACCTGAAGGACGATGACTACGTGTTCCGCACCGCGCCGAGCGACCTGCTCCAAGGCAAAGTGATGGCACAGGTCGCGTCCAAGCGATTGAGCGGCAAGACGGCCTCGACGCTGTTCGTCAACAACAGCTACGGTCAACAGCTGTCCGATAAGTTCTCGAACACCTTCACCGACGAGTACGACGGAACGATGCTCCAGAAGGTGTCGTTCAACAAGGGCGAATCGTCGTACACGTCCGTCATCAAGAAGGCGATGAGTTCGAACTGACCGCGCGTCTCACTCGTTCGGCCGCTTTCTCGGGAAAAAACGTCAGTCGCGCCAGCTGACGGTACGGCGTGCCGCTGGTCGGGTCGTCGCGCACTTCGCGCACGTCGAGATGCGCGTCGAAGTTGACGACGCCGAGCGAACCATCTTCGAGGAGCGGTGCGGCGTTCGGATCGGTGAAGGAGTTGTCGCCGCCGAGAAAGACGGGAAGCGTGTCGGCGTCGTGGAGTCGGTTCGTGAGGATGCGGGCCTCCTGCTGGAGCAGTCGAGTCGTGACCTCGTTCGGTTCGTCGGAGTCGAGCATGAGCATCAGGTCGCCAGCGTCGCCGACGTTGCCGACCGGTCCGGCGTCGAAGTGGTGGGTTTTCACACCGGCGAGGCTCTCGCGGAGCGCCGCCGGGCCGTCCGCCGCACCTTTTCGGCCGATGACGGCGTAGTCGAACGGTTCGCCGAGGAGTACCGCGTCGAACTCGGAAAGGCGGTCGTCGTCCAGTTCTGGGATGGGTTTTACGACGTCGCCGAACTGTTCGTCGTTCGGGTCGGACGACGTACCGCGCCATTCGGACGGTGGGTTCAGTCCGGTCATGTTCGGTCACGCATCGGAACCGCGACGTTCGATTTCTCGGCCTGTTCTATCGCCTCGTCGTAGCCCGCGTCGGCGTGGCGAATCACGCCCATTCCCGGGTCGGTGGTGAACACGCGGCGGCGGCGTCGGCTCGCAACGCGCTTCACGCGAACAACCACATCGTCCTCGACGGCTCCGAGTTGGCCGCCGAGAAGGCCCGCCGCGTGTTCACCACCGACCCGGGAATGGGCGTGATTCGCCACGCCGACGCGGGCTACGACGAGGCGATAGAACAGGCCGAGAAATCGAACGTCGCGGTTCCGATGCGTGACCGAACATGACCGGACTGAACCCACCGTCCGAATGGCGCGGTACGTCGTCCGACCCGAACGACGAACAGTTCGGCGACGTCGTAAAACCCATCCCAGAACTGGACGACGACCGCCTTTCCGAGTTCGACGCGGTACTCCTCGGCGAACCGTTCGACTACGCCGTCATCGGCCGAAAAGGTGCGGCGGACGGCCCGGCGGCGCTCCGCGAGAGCCTCGCCGGTGTGAAAACCCACCACTTCGACGCCGGACCGGTCGGCAACGTCGGCGACGCTGGCGACCTGATGCTCATGCTCGACTCCGACGAACCGAACGAGGTCACGACTCGACTGCTCCAGCAGGAGGCCCGCATCCTCACGAACCGACTCCACGACGCCGACACGCTTCCCGTCTTTCTCGGCGGCGACAACTCCTTCACCGATCCGAACGCCGCACCGCTCCTCGAAGATGGTTCGCTCGGCGTCGTCAACTTCGACGCGCATCTCGACGTGCGCGAAGTGCGCGACGACCCGACCAGCGGCACGCCGTACCGTCAGCTGGCGCGACTGACGTTTTTTCCCGAGAAAGCGGCCGAACGAGTGAGACGCGCGGTCAGTTCGAACTCATCGCCTTCTTGATGACGGACGTGTACGACGATTCGCCCTTGTTGAACGACACCTTCTGGAGCATCGTTCCGTCGTACTCGTCGGTGAAGGTGTTCGAGAACTTATCGGACAGCTGTTGACCGTAGCTGTTGTTGACGAACAGCGTCGAGGCCGTCTTGCCGCTCAATCGCTTGGACGCGACCTGTGCCATCACTTTGCCTTGGAGCAGGTCGCTCGGCGCGGTGCGGAACACGTAGTCATCGTCCTTCAGGTTCGTCACCGTCAGCGCGGTGCTGGATGGCGAACAGCCGACGATACCCTGCTTGATGTACACCTGCTGGCTGACGGGGATGTTGTTCCCGAGGACGCGGGACCACAGATGGCCGGGTACCCGGCACTGACGAGCGCGTTCGCGCCGCTGAGCGACGCCTGTTTCTTTGTCTGCGAATCCTCAATTTGGGAGTCCACAGTGATGTTGATGCCGGCGTCGTTGACCTGTTTGACCGGTATCTTCGCCGCGTTTATCATCAGGCTCCCGGTCGACCCGAGGTCGCCGGTTTCGGGAAGCAGGATACCGACCTTGACTTTTCGGTTCTTGCCACCGGGAGAACTGTCCGCCATCTTACCGCTCGGTTCGCCTTCGAATTTGATGGTATCCTCCGTCTTGATGCCACCGTCGGCACTGGAGTCGAACTTCCAAACGTCGTAGGCCGCGGACGCCGGGTCTCCTTTTTTGTCGAAGTCCACGACACTCGATGCACCCTGGTAGTTGATGTCCTCGCCGCGTGAG
>NZ_MEIH01000204.1:0-2322 GCF_001723155.1 Haladaptatus sp. W1 | reverse complement strand
CGGGCCGTCCGCGTGACACGGGGGATTCGAGCGTAGTCGATTTCGGCCATAATCGGGAATATCATCACGAACAGACCGAGCGCGATTGGTAGGCTCGTGCCGTGCCACGTGACCGCGTTGAGAACGTCGGCAACACCGGGGACGAATCGTCCAAGCGCGATTCCGACGGCCATTGCGAGTCCGATCCAGACGGTGAGATAGCGGTCGAGAACGCCCAGGTCGTCGCTCACGCGTCGTTCACCTCGCTTTCGGCCGTCGCGAACAGTTCCGCGGCGAGAGAGGTGGCCGCGTAGTAGCGCCAGTTCCCTTCCTTTCTGCGAACGAGGAGACCGGCGGCAACGAGGTCAGAAAGTGCATGGCTCACGGCGCTCTCGCTCACGTCCACGAGCGGTTCGAGTTCACAAACACAGAGTTCGTCGTCTGCGGCGACGAGCGCACGCGTGAGTCGGTATCGCGTCTTGTTTCCGAGAACCGCGAAGACGGGCCGGACCGCATCGTCTCCGAACGCGGTATCGGCGAGCGATTCCAACTCGCCGAGTCGTCGTTCGACGTCCGCGTCACAACACTCCCCGAGTTCGTCGGTGAGCAGGCGTCTGATTCGAGTCGTCTCTTCCATCACCCGACTGATTGAAATCCAGTTCAGATAACGTTGGTGATTTGAATCGTGGTTCAGATAGTATCCGAAATCGGCCGCCGGTATCCGTCGTCGGCCGTCCTCGGGGGTTCCGTCGAGAAGGGGGCGTATCGAGCGACGAGGGGATGCACCTTCTATCGACTCGTGCGCGAGTGTGACTGGTACGACTCGCCCCAGTGGCTGGTTTGGTCGTACCGAAACAAGCCCCAGATGGGGAACGGCGGATGGACCCGTTCGCACGAGAGCATCCGCTGGCTCAGAAAGAGCGAGGAGTACACGTTTCGGATGGACCGGGTCCGCATCCCGTACAACAGCCACGCGAAGGAGTACCCCATGCGTGAGCAGAGGCAGACATCGCTCTTCGGCAACGAGGCGGGCTACGAGTGGGACCCGAACGTGGAGAGAGGTCAAACCGCGGGACGTCATCGACGTGCCGGCCGTGAACAACGAGAGCAACGAACGGACCGACCATCCGGCGCGGAAGCCCGAGGAGCTCCTCCGGAAAATCGTCTGGGCGACGTCGGACAAGGACGATCTCGTACTCGACCCCTTCGGCGAATCGGGGACGACGTACGCGGTCGCAGAACAGCTCGGGCGGAACTGGGTCGGGACGGAAAATTCGCTGACGGATTCGCGGTCGATACGCTGACGGATTTGGGGTCGTCGTTCGGCACGACAACCGTATCGTTAAGTTTCGGGACCCCCCAGTTTCGGTCAGTAATGACCGACTGGACGGAGAAATATCGCCCGACCACGCTGTCGGAGGTTCGGGGGAACAACAAGGCCCGAGACAAACTGAAACAATGGGCCGACACGTGGGAGGACCACGGGGATGCCGTCATCCTCCACGGCAGCCCCGGCGTCGGAAAGACCTCGGCGGCCCACGCGCTGGCGAACGACATGGGCTGGCCGACCATCGAGTTGAACGCCAGCGACCAGCGCACGGGCGACGTCGTAAAGCGCGTCGCGGGCGAGGCGGCGAAGAGCGGGACCCTCACCGGCGGGACGGCGGGGCGACGGGTCGTCATCATGGACGAGGCGGACAACCTGACGCACAACGCCGACCGCGGCGGCTCGCGGGCCATCACGGACGTGGTGAAATCCGCAAACCAGCCGCTCATCCTCATCGCCAACGAGTTCTACGATATGTCGAACTCGCTCCGGAACGCCTGTGAGACCATCGAGTTCCGGAACGTGTCGGCGCGAAGCATCGTCCCCGCGCTCCGCGACATCTGCCGACAGGAGAACATCGAGTACGAATCCGAAGCGCTGGAAGCCATCGCCGAAAACGACAGCGGCGACCTTCGCTCGGCGATCAACGACCTGCAAGCGGTCGCCACCACGAACGGGAAACTGACCCGCGACGACGTGGTGACGGGCGAGCGCGACACGACCAGCGGCATCTTCGACTTCCTCGACGACCTCATCAAGAAACAGGACGCCGAGGGCGCGCTGAAGGCCTCCTACGACGTGGACGAGACGCCCGACAACATGCTGAACTGGATAGAGGACAACCTCCCGAAGGACTACGAGGGGCGGGAACTCGCCGACGCCTACGGCTACATGGCGAACGCGGACCGCTGGCTCGGACGGGTGCGCGCCACGCAGAACTACAAGTACTGGCGCTACGTGGGCGACAACATGACCGCGGGTGTGGCCGCCGCCCGGCAAGGAAAGAAGGGCGGCTG
>NZ_MEIH01000203.1:0-4712 GCF_001723155.1 Haladaptatus sp. W1 | reverse complement strand
GTCACGCACAAAATCGAGGCGGCCGCGAAGGCGGGCGTCGAGACGGTCATCATCCCGAAGGCTAACGAGCAGGACGTGATGATAGAAGAAGAGTACGAGGAAATGGTCGAAATCGTCCCCGTCTCGCACATCAGCGAAGTTCTCGAAGTCGCGCTCACGGGCGAGTCCAAAATCGAACGCCTCACCGACCGGCTCAGAACCATCACCGGTCACGCCCTCGAACCGAGCGTCGAACAGGCTTCTCCGAGTCCGAGTACGTAAACTACCCCACCCTATTCCCTCGGCGCAGACGCGCCTCGGTCCGTGAGGGTGGGGCTTTGATGTGGACTCCCGGCAATCAGTCGCCAGCAATAGGCCGGTAACTCTCGCCGTTCAACGTTCCACCATTTATACGCACGTCTACTTGTGCGTCTCCGCTCTCCGACGTGGGCGAGGAACGGAGTCTGTATGTTCGCTTTCGGGCGTAGCGTAGCCCGATGTTCTTTGCGGCGTTGTAGTCCGCGTTCACCTCGTACCCGCACTTCTGACACTCGAAGTGTTCGCCGTGGCGGTTGTCCTCGTGCGTGAACCCACAGTCAGTTCGAGAACAGCGTTGGGACGTGTGGTTTGGTTCGACTTGTTCCACGGAGACATCCTGTTCGAGGGCCTTGTAGGAGACGTACTCGAACAGGCGTCGGAACGCCCAGACGTGGTGCCACTCCGCCTGTGGAAGCCGCTCTCGAATATCGGTCAAGTCCTCGAACGCGATAATGTCGCAGTCGTGTTCGACGGCTTCTGTGACGAGTTCGTTAGCGACGGTGTGGATGTACTGTTTGCGCCATGCGTCTTCCCGTTTCCCGAGTCGAAGTAAGGCGTTATGCGCGGCTTGCGTGCCGCGCTGTTGCATCTCACCGCGTCGATTCTCGAACTCGCGGCACCAGTGGTCGTAGTCGTCCCCCTGCCAGAACGTGCCGGTTGAGGCGACAGCGAGACTATTGACGCCGAGATCGATACCGAGGACCGTTTGGTCGGGGTGCCCGGTATCTGCCGGAACCTCTGCGTCGCCGTCCCCAGAACGTGAAGCGTTCTGGTGTGCGGACGAGACGCACGTCTCGTCAACGCCGTCAATCCGCCGTGTCGAGATGTTGAGGTAAAACTCGTCTGTCGCCGCGTCATACCGGAGCGTACTTTCGCGGAACTCGTAGTCCTCGGAGAGTACGTACCGCTCGTAGGGCGTCGGGCTGTCTGCCGGGAGAATGAACGACGGTTCGACCCGGCCTTCAACAGTTGCCAGCGACGCCTTGTTGCGGTAGAAGGTTGCGCTCCGCGTGTCGTAGTCCATCGTCTCGGCGGTGAATGTCGGGCAAGAGACGCGCTGTCCCTTCTTCCAGCGTTCGACAACGCCTTTGACGGCTTCGACGGCGCGGCGAATCGAGGCTTGGACGAGTTGTGCCTGTAGTTCTGTCTCCTCGCGGAGTTCGGAGTAGAGTGCGTCACGAATCTTCCGTTTGTTAGTCTTGCACTCGGTGTATGAGGTGTTCGACCAACAGTAGTCAGCGGTTCGGTTTGCGCAGTATCGGTATTGCTTGGCGGTTCGGTGGAGTGCGTCGCGTTGCTCGTCGGAATCGGCGAGTTTCACGACGGCGGTTCGACGCACATCCATACTTCAGAGAGTACCCTACGGTACCTGAGCGTTTGGAAGTCGCCCGGTCGCAGTATGCCGGTTGTGTCGTGCCATGTCGGTTTCCTCTCCGGCCTATTCGCTCCCTTCGGTCGCTCCTTGAGGCCGGAGGCTCCACCTCGAATTGCGCTGAACGCGCTTGTCGCCGACGGTTTCGAGTCAGAGCTCTTTCTCGATGCGGAGTTCCTTGTCGGTCACAGTGTCGATAACGTCGCCGGGGACGCTCAGGTCGTCTTCGTTGATGCTCCCCCATCCGAACGACTCCACCCACGCTTCGCCGAGGCTGGGGTCGGGGTCCACGTAGGCCGTGTTGTCCTCGACTTCCGTTACGATTCCGAGCTGTTCGCCGTCGCCGTCCATCAGGAACTTCCCCTCGTCTTCCTCACTGAGCGTTGCCATGGCTGTCGTGTTCACCGCGGTGCTATTTTCTCTTTGTGGCTACCGGAATGGAAGGAACGCCGCCGGGCCGAACTACAGGTCGTAGCCCCACTCGCGGAGGATGTCCGCTGCGGTATCGAGGTTCCGCATGCCCGCGAGATAGATGGCCTCCCGCGCGTCGAGTCGATAGATGTCGTCGCCGATGATAGACTCCAACTCGCGCTCGGCGTCCTTGGCGCGCCCGTCCGTGGAGTCCTGCACGAACAGTTGGTGGACGCTTTCGCGCTCGTCCTTGACGGTATCACGGCGAAGTATGAGTGGTAGGTCTGCTCGGTTAATCTGGCTGGTATTATTATCTGGTGTTACTGACTCGGTGGTCTCCTCGGTCGTCGTCTCCGAGTCGGTCGATTCTGACTCCGAAATCTCGTTTCCGCCGTCGTCGCCGAAGGGATCCGATGCGCCGGTTTTCATGCTACCGTCTCCTGTGTCACGAACTGCTCCGAGATGTACGCCGCCAGTTCGTCGAACTTTTCGAGCGTCGTCTCCTCGTACTCCCGGAGGTCGCGGTAGTCCTCGCTCTCACCCAGTTCGAAGATGCTCACTTGGTTTTGCCACGCTTCGCCGAGCATGGAGCCGCGCTCCCGTATCGAGACGGGTGTAACGGGGAGTTCCTGTTCGTTGAGCTCGTCCATCACTGACTGCTGGACGTTCGTCCCGCTGACTTTGTTCGGAACGACTCCCAGAATACCGACTTCGATGTCACCGAGCGTCTCCTCGATGTTGTTCACCACGTCCCGAAGCCCCTCGACGCTCTGTTCGCCTTTCGCGCTCAGTTCCGCCGGGATGAGCAGGTTCGACGTCGCGTAAATCGAGTTGTAGATGTGCTGTCCGACCGTCGCCGGTGGGTCGATGATGAGCACGTCGTACTCGTCCGGGACGCCCGCGTCGGCGAGCACACGCCGAAGTTGCTTCTCCTTCGGCCAGCGGTAGTTCGCGTCGTGCATCGACTGTTCCATCTCGGCCGCGCGCGTGAGGTTCTGTTCGAGCGAGCCGAGCATGTTGTGGCCCGGAACGAGGTCCAAATTCTCGCCGACGTTCATTACGAGGTCGGCGAACTCGCCTTTCGGTCGTTCGACCATGTGCCGGACGATGTTGTCCACGTTCGCGTCCGACCGATAGTCGTCCGCGCCGAAGTGGTGTGTCAGTCCGCCCTCCTGCGGGTCCATGTCGATGACGAGGACCTGTTGTCCGCGCCGCGCGTGCGCCGCCGCGAGGTTCACGGAGAACGTCGTCTTCCCGACGCCTCCCGCCTCCGACCAAACCGTGTACGGAATCATACAGAAACCCTATCGTAAGCAACCCATAAAAACACTAGTCAGACGCACTGGGCAGTATTACTGAGCAGTAATGGCGCTCAGTACTGTTGAATAGTGTCTCTGGTCGTTGTGCCTGCTCAGTGCTGTTGAGCGGTGTCTCCCCCGATACCGTCGGAATGGTCTCTGTGGTTGGTTTTTTTGAGTAGTATTGTTATTCGGTATTGCTGAATGATGTTGTTGGGTAGTTTTACTACTCAGCATAACTGCGTGTATGGTCGTTTAACGCCTTCTAACCACTCTTTGTCGGATGCTACGATCGCTCGAATCGGCGGTCGTTTCCCTCCGAGCGTGGACTCGACTAGTGCCGAATCGAGTCTGACTGACGGACTGTCTCGCTCAGTCCGAACGGTCGATATTCTTTTCCAATATTGCTGGCCAGTATGTCTAGTCAGTAGTTCTGAATAGTATGTGCACTCGGTATTACTGGACAACAACACTGTCCAGTCCCAGAGAGCAGAGGGTCTCAGTCCGCTGCGTCCTCGGCTCACGTCTGCAACCTGTCGAGACGAGCGTCGCGGTCAGAACGACCGTTCGGCTCTCAGGGTTCCAGCACGGCGCGGAATCGGACTTCGTTCTCCATCATCCGCTCGTAGGCCTCGTCGGCGTCGGCGAGGTCGAACGTCTCCACTTCGGGCGTGATGTCGCGGAGCGCGCTGAACTCCAAGGTGTCCTGTGACTCGCGGGCGTGCCCTGACGCCCATCCGCGGACCGCGCTGCGACTTCCGACGAGGGCGGCCCCGGAAACGTCGATGGGTTCGCCGGGAACGCCGACGACGACGACTTCCCCGTCCGTGCCGAGGCCCGGAACGACCGAGGAAATCGCGTCGGCGTTCGGCGCGGTCGCGAGGACGACCTTCGCACCGCCGAGTTTCTGTAGCTCTTCTGCTGGGTCGTTGGCCTTCGCATCGATGAAGTGGTCGGCACCCAACTCGCGGGCGTACTCCTCCTTATCGGTGCGCGTGAGATGGCCACCGTTTCGAACCCGGCCTGTCGGGCGTACTGCACCCCGAGGTGCCCGAGGCCGCCGATGCCTTGCACCGCGACCAGATCGCCCGGTCGGGCGTCGGTGTGTCGGAGCGCGTTGTACGTCGTGATTCCCGCACAGAGCAACGGGGCGGCGTCGGTCGCGTCGAGTTCGTCGGGGACGCGGGCGAGCGCTTCGGCGTTGACCGCCGCGTATTCGGCGTAGCCACCGTCGACCGTCACGCCGTGGATGTCCGCGTTCTCACACTGCTGGAACTCGCCGCGGCGGCAGGCTTCGCAGGTGAAACAGTGTCCCGCGTGCCATCCGGCACCCA
>NZ_MEIH01000202.1:0-4803 GCF_001723155.1 Haladaptatus sp. W1 | reverse complement strand
GCGCTCACCGGCGACCTGTGCCATCACGCCGCCTTGGAGCAGGTCGCTCGGCGCGGTGCGGAAGATGTAGTCGTCGTCCTGCAGGCGCGTGACGGTTATGGCCGTGCTGGACGGCGAACAGCCGACGATTTGGTTCGGGATGAACACCTCGCTCGCAACGGGGATGTTGTTCCCCGAGGACGCCGGACCGGATATGGCGGGGAAGCCCGCGTTGACGAGGGCGTTCGCGCCGCTGAGTGACGCCTGCCGAGCGGTCTGGGTGTCCTCGACTTGCGTTTCGACTTGGAGGTCGACGTTCCCCTCGTTCACCTGCTGAATCGGGATTCTCGACGCCTGAATCATCGGGCCGCCGACGGACGCGAGGTCGCCGGTCTGTGGCAACAGGATGCCGACCCTGATGGTTCGGCCCAATCCTCCCGGTGCGTTGTTCGCTTCCGGACCGCCCGCGTTGCTCTGGAACTGTCGGGTGTTTACGACTCGAATTCCGTCTTCTGTTTGCGGTGCGAACTTCCAGACGTCGTAGGCCGCGGACGCCGGGTCGCCGTTCGCGTCGAAGTTCGTCGAACTCGATGCGCCTTGGTAGTTGATGTCTTCGCCGTTCGCGGCGGCTTTCACGGCGTCGACGAGGTTTTCCGGGCCGTACTCGGTTCCCGGCGGATTGGCGACGCGACGCATCTGGTCGCGGATCTTCTGCCCGTTGTTCTCTCCCGCCGCCGCGTTGGCGAGGATGAGAATCGCCACGGAATCGTACGACTGGGCCGTGAACACGCCCGGCGGCGAGTCGTAACGGTCTCGGAACAGTTTCGTGAACGCCTGTTGGTTCGGACCGGCGGCGGCGGGTGCCGTCCCGGTCACGTTCTGCATGTTGTTGCCTACTTCCTTCGGAAGACTGGAACTCTGTAGCCCGTCCGGCACGAGGACGGGAACGTCCCGCCCGGTCGCGTAGAAGTCGCGGAACAGCTGAATTCCGCTCTCCGGATAGCCGATAACGGTGAGCATGTCCGGGCCACCCCCCTGTTGGAGCGTTCCCATCAGCCCCACGGTTGTCGCTGCACCTGCCGCTCGAAGGTAGGCGCGACGGTCGATTTTCTGACTCATACCCGGTGGAACCCTCACCGTTCCGAGGCAAAAGTATATCTTAAATTATCATTATAGATGGTGGTCGGTTCATCGTCCGGCGGTCGATACACCAGCTGTCAGCGCGACTGACGTTTTTTCCCGAGAAAGCGGCCGAACGAGTGAGACGCGCGGTCAGTTCGAACTCATCGCCTTCTTGATGACGGACGTGTACGACGATTCGCCCTTGTTGAACGACACCTTCTGGAGCATCGTTCCGTCGTACTCGTCGGTGAAGGTGTTCGAGAACTTATCGGACAGCTGTTGACCGTAGCTGTTGTTGACGAACAGCGTCGAGGCCGTCTTGCCGCTCAATCGCTTGGACGCGACCTGTGCCATCACTTTGCCTTGGAGCAGGTCGCTCGGCGCGGTGCGGAACACGTAGTCATCGTCCTTCAGGTTCGTCACCGTCAGCGCGGTGCTGGATGGCGAACAGCCGACGATACCCTGCTTGATGTACACCTGCTGGCTGACGGGGATGTTGTTCCCCGAGGACGCGGGACCACAGATGGCCGGGTACCCGGCACTGACGAGCGCGTTCGCGCCGCTGAGCGACGCCTGTTTCTTTGTCTGCGAATCCTCAATTTGGGAGTCCACAGTGATGTTGATGCCGGCGTCGTTGACCTGTTTGACCGGTATCTTCGCCGCGTTTATCATCAGGCTCCCGGTCGACCCGAGGTCGCCGGTTTCGGGAAGCAGGATACCGACCTTGACTTTTCGGTTCTTGCCACCGGGAGAACTGTCCGCCATCTTACCGCTCGGTTCGCCTTCGAATTTGATGGTATCCTCCGTCTTGATGCCACCGTCGGCACTGGAGTCGAACTTCCAAACGTCGTAGGCCGCGGACGCCGGGTCTCCTTTTTTGTCGAAGTCCACGACACTCGATGCACCCTGGTAGTTGATGTCCTCGCCGCGTGAGGCGGCCTTGACGGCATCCACGAGGTCCTCGGGGCCGTATTTCTGCCCGCCGGGATTGGCGACGCGACGCATCTGGTCGCGGATTTTCTCCCCGTTGTTGGCCCCCGCCGCCACGTTTGCAAGAATGAGGATAGCAACGGCGTCGTAGGTGTGGGAGTTGAACACGCCCGGTTCACGGTCGTACTCGTCTTTGTACATCTCCGTAAACGCCTTCTGGTTCGGCCCGGAGGCCGCCGGCGCGGTCCCGGTAACGTTCGCCATCTCGTTGCTGACTTGCTTCGGCAGTTTCGAGTCGCGCAGGCCGTCGGGGACGATTATCTTCTGCTTCCCGTCGGTGCTCTTGTAGTAGTCACGGAACAGTTGGATACCGCTCTCGGGGTATCCGATGACGTTGATGACGTCGGGACCGCCGCTGTTCGTGCCGCCACCGCCTCCGTCACTGGTTCCGTCTCCATCACCAGTGTCGCTCGTATTGTCGTTTCCGGCACCGCCACCACCGATACAGCCCGCGAGTCCGGCGATTCCCGCCGTACCCAGGCCCTTCAACACGTCACGCCGTTCGATATCATATCGCATGGACAGGGATGGGTATCGACCCAGCCGATATAAATCTACCTTTAGCCGTTTTTAAAATTCAACAAATACTACCATTTTTCGGAGAAGTGGAAGCGAGTCGGCTAGAAATCGCGGCAGTCGGCACAGACCAACTGTCCGTTGACGTTCGTCAAATCGTGGGTGAGCGCGCCGCAGACTTCACAGATGCTCTGGTTCGTGTACTCGCTGTCCCCTCCGTTCGTCTCCATTCTTCCGCCGAGTTCGGTGTCCGCGGCTTGCCGTTCGCGCTCCCGTTCGTTGGAGCGCGTGATGCTCGGCGGGGATGCGGACGCCGAGATGACGTCCCGTTCGGTGAGGACGCCGAGCAGTTCGTCGTCGGCCCCGGTGATGATGATGCGTCGAATTCCCTGCTGTGCCATCATCCCGGCCGCGTCGG
This sequence comes from Haladaptatus sp. W1, assembly GCF_001723155.1. Classification (NCBI taxonomy): domain Archaea; kingdom Methanobacteriati; phylum Methanobacteriota; class Halobacteria; order Halobacteriales; family Haladaptataceae; genus Haladaptatus; species Haladaptatus sp. W1. Next base: position 1,778 of record NZ_MEIH01000202.1, on the reverse strand, counting down.
CGAGGCTACGGTCGGGACGCATCGAGATGACTGGCTTCGACATCGCTTCGGAGACGGTGGTTTCCTTGGGGTCTTCCTCGTCCGCGACGAGGGACAGTACGTCCGCCTCCGTCATGATTCCGACCGGTTCACGTCCACGGAGGACGACGACGCTCCCCACACCCTCATCCGACATGAGGCGAACCGCACCCAGCACCGTGTCGGATTCGCTGACCCCGACGTATTCTCGGGTCATCACGTCCCGCACTATGACTTCAGCGTCCATATGTGAACGTTTGACACAACCGTCCTAAAAAGTATCCCCGGCATCTTTATTCCCGCGTCCGTCGAATAGTACTAGCTACGTTTTCGGCCCCGAAACCGAGGTCTCGAATTCGGGGACGGCTACCCGAATTCGGAGACGACTACTCGAACTCGATTCTGCTGCCGGTCGCACGACACGTTTCCAACGCGTGTTTCGCGTCCATTCCGGCGTCCTGTGGCACCCGACCCTGACCGACGCCGACTTTCAGGTCGACTTCGACGCTCTCCTTGACGTGTCGAATCGCGTCCTCGTAGTCCGATTCGGTCAGATTCGGGCAGACGGCGATAACGTTGTCGCCCCCGACGAAAAACGAGAGCGAGTCGTGTGCCTCGCGCATGTAGCGCATCAGTTCGGCGTACCCCTGCTCAATGTGGATGAACGAATCGAAGGCGTTCACCTCGTCGGTGTAGTTGCCGGTCATGTCGTTCACGTCGAAGTGGGCGATCTGCACGTCGTCGTCCGTCCGGAACTCCTCGTCTATCGTCCGACCGTCGAGAATCTCCCGGCGCGAGTGGTCCTGTGCGCTTCCGGCGTCCTGTAGCAGTTCCGTGGCGTCGTGAAGGGCCTGCACTGGATTCGTGCCGGTGGCGACGCTCAAACTGACGGTCACGGGATAGCGGTTGCCGACCGATTCCTGCACGAGCGCGTGGTCGTCCAGAGAGAGACCGTTCGTCACGGCCACCATGTTGTCGAATCGCGTGAAGAAGACGTAGCCCTCTCGGTTGCCGATGAGTTGCGAGAGGTCGGCGTACAAGCGCGATTGCAACGTTTGAAGGTCCACTTCCCGACGCGGTTCGGGCGTCACGGTCCATGGCCCGTAGTTGTCGATCTGAATCAACGTTATCTGGGCGTTCGTCACTGTTGGTCGTGTGTTGGCAGCACTATCGTATAAGCGGTCCTAATCGTGATTTGCGTCTCAAAAATGGGATGGTGGGAAATCGTTGGGGGATAGGACGGTGAACCGTGGGAATATCGGACCGTCAGTTCTCGGACCGATTCGGATTCCGGGGGATTCAAATCTCCCTTCCACCTGCACCCCACAATGAGTATCCCGTCGTTCGTCATCGGTATCGCGGGGGGCACTGGCGCGGGGAAGACGACAGTGGCCCGCGAGATAACGGAAGCGCGGAGTGATTCTGTCACTCGCATTCCGATGGACAACTACTACAAGGACCTCTCGCACCTCGACTTCGAGGAGCGGACGGAGATAAACTACGACCACCCGTCGGCGTTCGAATGGGCACTGCTCCGCGACCATCTCGACTCGTTGCTTTCGGGCCAATCCATCGAGATGCCCCAGTACGATTTCAGCGTCCACAACCGCAAGGACGAACGCGTCACGATCGAGCCGACGGACGTCGTGGTCCTCGAAGGCATCCTCGCGCTGTACGACTCCGAAGTCAACGAGATGCTCGACCTGCAGGTGTACGTCGAAACCGACGCCGATGTGCGTATCCTCCGCCGAATCGAGCGG
>NZ_MEIH01000201.1:0-3750 GCF_001723155.1 Haladaptatus sp. W1 | reverse complement strand
AGCGCCCGCGCCACGGGTTTGCGCCGGGCGACGTACGCGCCCACCGCGTCGAGTATCGCGTCCTCGTCGTCGGTGAGGACGGTCGGCGCGTACACCGCGACCGTCCCGTCGAACCCGGCGGCGCGAAGCGCGCGCACGTCGCGGGTCGTCGAGCGGGACAGCAGTTCGAACTGCGTCGCCCCTGTCGCCGTGGCGACGCGTTCGATACCCTCCGTGCCGACCCACCCGTCGGGGGACCGCTCCAGCGCGGCCCCGAGTCGAGGCGCTATCGCCCGACTCCGTTCGTCCTCGGTGAGATAGGCCGAGTGTCCGGCGACGAACACTGTTCCGACGCCGTCCGGCAGTCGGCCGAACAGCGAGTCGTCACCGAGCGGGTCGAACCCGTCCGCCCGGACGGGGACGGTCATTAGCACGTTTTTCTCCGCCGCCAGTTCGCGGAGCGTCTCCGTGTCGGGGAGGTGCTCGCGGCCCTCGTAATCTATCGTCACCGTCTCGAACGGCATCGAATGCGCCTGACGCACGTCACACTCTGCGGGTTTGAGCGCGGCGGCGTCGAGGCCCGTTCGAGCGAGGGCGTGACTACTGGCTAGCATGTACTATCACCTCTCGCAGTCAGAAGTAGTCGATTACTGTTCTCGCGGAACGCGATCCATCGTCTGTGCGACCATAATCTCCGTAACGCCACCGAGGTCAAAAGGCTGTCGGCAGTGGCAACGATTCGAGGGACACCGGAGCGTGGTGGCATCGCACCGTTCTCTATTGGAGTCGATAGTCCGATTCGGTGCCATCCCGTGTGGTTTGGTGTCTATCTGTTCGATTTAGTGGATATCTCACCTAGTCAGTAGAGTTTGATGGGTTTCAGTAGAATCCAGTATTAAATAGTATTGTAAGGTACAGATTGGTGAAATACAGTAAAATTCAGTATCCCGCTTCGGGTCGGGTGTTCGTTTGACGGTCCGGCGCTCGTCCGAGTCCCGTCACTCGCCCTGCATCGGGACGTAGCGTTGAATCGCGGGGACTTCGACGCCGAGCGCCCCCTCGATGAACTCGATGAACGCGCCGTCTTCCGGTTGGAGACCACCGGCGACGGTGACGGCGGCGAGACCGACGAGTCCGGTGCAGACCAGGAAGACGGGGAGCGTCAGCAGGGAGAGCGTCAGCCAGCGCCCCGCGAGGAGACCGACGGGGAACAGGACGAGCGGCAGGACGACGTACGTCCGGTTCGTGTACGCGGAGAACGGGGTAATTCCGCACTTGGTCAGGAGGACGACGTTGAGCGCGAGGTTGCGGACGACATAGGCCCCCGACGACGCGACCGCGGCACCGACCATCCCGTACGTCGGAATCAGGAGGAGGTTCACGGCGAAGTTGAGCGCGAGCGTGAGGATATCCACCCCGAGGATGGCCTTCGTGTGGCCGAGCGCGGCCAGCGTCGTTCGGTTTCTCCCCGCCGCCGCGCTCGTGAAGAAGCCGACCGAGAGGAGCGCGAGGACGATACCGCCGCCCGTGTATCCGGACCCGAAGAAGAGCGAGAGCACGTCGTCCGGGAAGACGGTGAATACGAGAAAGGCGGGGAAGGTGAGGACGTAAATCCACTTCGTCGTGATGCGATAGATGCTCGTCACCTCCTCGCGTTCTCCCTCCGCGTCGAGGCGGGACGTGAGCGGCAGGTAGAGGTAGCCGAACGAGGAGATGACCATGAGCAGGCTGTTCGCCAGCGGGTACGCCGCGTTGTACACGCCGACCTCGTTCGAGGTGCGAAACTGGGCGAGCATGAGGGTGTCCATCCGCGTCAACAGGATGGAGAGCACCATCGTCACGATGAGCGGTGCCGAATAGGTGAGCAGTTCGCGGGTGTGGGTCCGAACCGGTCCGACGAGACGGACGAGGCGGTTCGAGAGGAGGTAGACGACGAGGAGCGTTGCTAGCGTGGCCGCGAAGTAGGCGTACCCCACCGACACGAGGTCGAAACCGCCCGCGACCAGCGCGACGAGCAGGACGATTCGGAGGCAGGGATGGAGGAAATCCTTCGTGTACAGTTTGTAGCGCGTGTTCTCCATCCCGCGGAGCGCGCTCACGCCGACGGTCAGGCCGACGCTGACCGGAATCGTGAGGACGAACAGGCGGAGCAACTCGCGGGCGACGTCCGTCTCGAACAGCGCGATGGCGATGCGGTTCACGTTCAGGTACAGGACGAGGCTGACGGCGAGGCTGACCGCCAGCGCGAACCCCAGTCCGAACAGCCACACGCCGCGAACGTCCTGGTCGTCGTCGTATCGGGAGACGAACCGCGGAATGCCGTCGTTCAGCCCGACGAGCGAAATCGTCGTTCCGATGGTCATGATGGCGAGCGCGATGGTCACCTCGCCGTACAGTTGCGGCGAGAACCAGTGGGCGATGATGATGCGTTCTATCAATCGACCGACGGACGCGACGACGACGCCGACGACGATGAGCACCGAACTCGACAGCAGTTTCGAGAGGTGAGAGTCACTCGTCGCCATTCGAAACGGAAGAAACGGAGGGATACACGTTCGGCGAACGACCGGGGCGTTCGAATCGGGGCCGTCGGAGTCGTTCCATTCGCGGTCGGTCGAGTTCTCCTTGCATTCTCGGGGTCACGGTTGGACAACCAACGCGTCCGTGTGGCTTTGTTATAGGCACCGTACGCCGGAGTAATCGCCCTCAACCGTACGGTCCGGTCCGTCATCGACCACACCACGTGAAGGATAGTCATGATATTTTCACATAATCATGGAGTTCGTTGTGACCTTCATGTCGGTTGAGACGTACAGCGCGACACCGAAAGAATATTAATCGGCCTCTTTGCATTGAAGACCGCATGGCACGCGATTGCAGTACGACAGCAGACGATAGTCGTGCGGATAGCGATTCCGTCGACCGTCGTTCGTATCTGAAGTTGACCGGTGCGGCTGCGGTTGCCGCGGCTGGTACGGGTATGGCGACCGGCGTCACGACGGCAAAAGAGTACGAAACGATCACGATTCCCGCGAACACGGCGAAGCAGTTCACCGTCGGCAGCGGCGAGACGTTCGAGAACAAGCTCATCGACATCAGCGCGTCGGGCGCGGACGTTCGCATCGTCGCGAGCGGCTCCGACTGGACGATTCGCAACGTCGGGGTCACCGGCGAGGCCGACACGAGCGGCCCGCACCCGCCGGGAAAGAACCTCGGCGGCTATCCCAACCTCATCACGGCGTCGGGTACCGGGACCATCGAGCACGTCTACCTCGGTGACGGCGTTTCGGGCGACATGGTTCGCAAGGGCGCCATCGGGATTCCGAAGTCCTTCGCGGGACACATCGACATCACCGAAGTCACGATGAACGGCTGGACCGGCAACGCGATTTACGCGGGTGGCGCGGCGAAATCGAGCGGCGGCGGCGGAACGCTGGCGTTCGACCGCTGTCTCATGAAGAACAACAACATCAGCCACCTCCGCATCGCGACGGACGGCACGACGGTGAAAAACACCGTCATCTACAACACGAACGACGTCCCGCTCCACCCGATAAACGGCGGCGTCGTGAACTCCCGCGGCGTCTATGACGGCTACGGGACGGAAAGCGACGTGGTGACGTTCGAAAACTGCGACATCGACTGCACTGACTCGAACACGAACGGCGCGGCCTCGGCGCTCGTCGCGGCGCACACCACGTTCAAAGTGAAGAACTCGCAGGTCAAGGGCAGCCTCATCGGCAACGTCGAGTCGACGAACGTCGGCAGTAA
>NZ_MEIH01000200.1:0-2981 GCF_001723155.1 Haladaptatus sp. W1 | reverse complement strand
TCATGTCCATGTCCTTCAGGTGGTCGCGCTCCTCGAAGTCCTGAATCGCGTAGTGGAGGTCCTCCTGCGTGAGTTCCGTCCGTTCCTCGGTCAGGGCTTCGAGCACGGCCTCGCGGAGGACCAATCGGAGGTCGCTCCCGGTGAGTCCCTCGGTCATCTCCGCGATTTCGTCGGGGTCGAAGTCGACGATGCGCATCCGCCGGGTGATGACCCGAAGGATGTCCGAGCGCATCTGCTCGTCCGGTTTCGGGAAGTTCAGGATGTCGTCGAAGCGCCGCCACGCCGCCGCGTCGAGTTGGTCGGGGTGGTTGGTCGCGCCGATGAGCAACACGTCGTCCTCGATGAGCGAGATGTTGTCGATGCTCTTGAGGAGGGTGTTGACGGCGCGTTTGATGGCCGCGTGCTCGTCGCTCCGGCGGGTTTTCGCCACGAAGTCGAACTCGTCCATGAAGAGGATACACGGCGAGAGTCGCTTCGCCACCTCGAACACCTTCTCGACGTTTTTGGCCGTCTCGCCGAGGTACTGGCTGGTTATCATCGACAGTTTGACTTCGACGAACGGGAGGTCCAAGTCGTAGCCCAGCGCCCGCGCCGTCGAGGTTTTCGCGGTTCCCGGCGGGCCGACGAAGAGGAGTTTCCCGATTTCGCGCAGCCCGATTTCGGCCAGATACTCGCGGTGCTCGATGGCCTTGACGATTTTGTGGATTTCGGCCTCTTGGTCCTCCGTGAGCACGAGGTCGTCCAGCGTCAGTTCGACCTCCTCGGGCGCGTGGATGTCCACGAGGTCGAGCATGCTCTCGCCGTCCTCGTCGTCCTCCTCGTCGAAGTGTTCTTCGAGCAGGCTGTCTATCCACGCCCGGTCGGACTGGACCGGCCGGTTTGCTTCTCGCACCGCTTCGTAGGACGCGTCCACGCCGTCGCGGTCGGAGAGCGCGTACGCGAGCGTCGGGTTCGCGGCGATTCGCTCCTCGTCGCGGTCCACGAACCACTCTTCCGCCATCTCCTGTTGGGTGAGTTCGATGCTTCCCGAGAACGTATCCCGGTCGGTGAACATCAGTTCGGAGATCGCTTCCCACGGTTGGTCGAGGCCGGTCGCCTCGCGCGCCGTCTCGACAGTCGTCCGAAGCGGTCGCTCTATCGTTCCGTCGTGCCAGAACACCTGCCGAATCTTCGGCGGCAGGTCGTTTTCGTCCAGATTTCGGTTCTCACTGTAGACCCGTGCAGTGAGCAAGAACTCGATTACGTCCAGCGCCCCGCTGTTCATTCTCCCGTGGGTAATCACGGGAGAATCTTAAGGCCGTCGGAGACGTTCCACTCGCTACGCGTTTCGGGAGCCGAAAAGAAGGGCCAACCTACGCGGTCGGGGTGGTATTCGACGGCAGAGAACTGTTCTGGACGTAGATGACGGTCGTGCTGATGTGACACCCGCTGTTGAAGCCGAAGCGCTGGAACTCGTAGCGCGTGTAGCCGGACATGTAACCCTCGATGTCCTGCGCGGTGCTGTCCTGGCTGGTGCAGGTAGAGACGTCCGCGGGAGCGACGACTATCGGCGGTTTGTCGCCGCTGAGGTCCGAGGCGTTCGTCGTGCTCGCAATGTTCGCGTCGGCGGTGTCGAAGTACCACGCGAGCGGGAGACGGGCGAACCATCCACCGCCGCCTTCACCTGCTTCTACCGGATACACGTCGTCGGCGGCCTCGTTCGACGAGTAGAACTTGCTCCCGTAGAACAGCACGTCGGTTCCCTCGTTCTCGCGTGAGATGCGCTGGAGGTCGTGGAGGAGCGGTTTCGCATCCGTCGAGGATGATTGAGCGTACTGGACGAATTGGTTGTCCGGGTCCTGCGGATGCTGATAGGACGTGCTGTAGGCGGTCGTCCCGACGGACCCGACGACGAGCAGGAGGAGAACCGCGGCGGCGGCGAGGCTCACGTCGTCGTGGTCCTCGTACGCTTCCCAGCCCCAGCGGAATATCAGCGCGAGGCCGACCGCGGCCGGGAACGCGAGCGGGACGATTGCGTGAACGGTCGCCCAGCCCGCCTTGATGTCCATCACGAGCGGGTACCCGAGGATGCTGACGACGCCCCAGTAGAAGCCGAGCGAAACGAGGTCGCGCGGGCGGTCGCCGGAGTAGCGGTCGACGATGAAGCCCACGACGGCGAGGATGCAGAGCGCGAGCGCGCCGACTTTCAGCGACGTGAGGAAGTGGTCGAGGTAGGGAAGGTAGGCGTGGTCCGTGTGTCCCTGCCATCCGATGAACTCGTTCGCCACGTCCGTCGTCGCGGCGGTGAACACCTTCGGAATCATCGACGGATTCGAGAAGGATTTCCAGAGTCCCGGTCCGGGTTGGCCCTGGGAGCGCGGCGCGTAGAAGAACACGATGATAGCGAGGGCTTCCAACGCGGCGACGAGTGCGATACCGACCCCTTTGAGAAGCGAGTTGACGACCGACCTGTCCCGCTCGTACAGTCGGAGCGCACCGTTTCGGATTCGCGGCGGAATCGCCGCGCCGACGCCTTCGTTGCCGACGCGTCGAAGAAAGAGACGGTGGTCGTAAAGCAGTACGGCCCCGCCCGCCCAGCACGCCGCATACAGGAGGGCGTTTTCCTTCATCGTGAATCCCAGCGTGAAACACGCGACGGCCGCGAAAACGTACCGAAGGCGACGGGTGTCGAAGTAGCGGACGACGAACCCGAGCGCGAACACCATTACGGCCGCGAGCATCACGTCGTTGCGCATGAACCGCGAGTAGTAGAGGAGAACGGGATTCGCGGCGAAAAAGAAGGCCAGAGCGACCGTCTCGGACGCTCTGAGTCGCTTCCGGAACAGGAGCGCCGCGAGCGGGAAGAGGCCACCGATGAGGGCGACGATGAGGCGCATGGTGAAGTCGTTCGCGCCGAACAGCGAGAACACGACGGAATCCATCTGTAACAAAAACGGACCGTGGATGATGCGCCGATAGTACCAGACACCGTTCTTGGCGAA
>NZ_MEIH01000199.1:0-2664 GCF_001723155.1 Haladaptatus sp. W1 | reverse complement strand
CAACGAGGTCGGGATGGTCGTCATTCTGCCGAAAAACGGCACGTTCGAGGCGTTCACGTCGTCGCTCTCCGCCGACCGACTGGAGACGTTGCTGGGAGAGATGGAGCGAACGGACGGCTCGATTACGCTGAACTACTACGGCACGTACACCCAAGACGACGGCGACTTCGACTATCCGGACGGGTCGTACGGCGTCATGTCGTGGTGGGACTACGGTCACTGGATTACGGTAAACGGGGAGCGCATCCCCAACGCGAACCCGTTCCAGGAGGGTGCAACCACGGCCGCAAACTACCTCCTCGCACAGAACGAGTCGCAGGCGAACGCCGTCATCGACTCGCTCGGCGACAAGAACGAGCAGACCCGCTACGTGATGGTCGACTGGAAGATGGTCGAAACGAAGGGACGACAAGGCAACGTCAAGTTCTTCGCGCCGACAGTGTTCAACAAGAACGTCTCGCAATCGACGTTCATGGATTACATCCTGGTTCGCGGTCAGGGCAACTACGTCGTCCAGCACAAACAGGCGTACTACGAGACGCAGATGGTCCGTCTGTACAAGTACGGCGGTAGCTCGGTCGAGCCGAAACCCATCGTCCTCGACTGGGACGTCGGCACCGGGACGCAGAACGGCCAGCAGATAACGTACAAGCAGAATCCGCAGGGTCCGAACGAAACCGTCGTTCGGACGTTCGACACGATGAAAGAGGCGCGTGAGTTCGTCGCAAAGGACGGAAGCTCGCAAATCGGCGGCATCGGCCCGTATCCGAGCGAGCGGATTCCGGCGCTCCAACACTACCGCGTCGTCAAGGAGAGCAAGTCGCAGTCCACGAGCGTCTACTCGCACTATCAGGTGCTGAGCCAGCGACTGCAGCTTCTCCAGCAGGGCGGTGCTTCGGGACAGGACTTCCTGCGCACCTCGCCCGCGTGGGTGAAGACGTTCGAACGCGTCCCCGGCGCGACGGTGCAGGGAACCGGCCCGGCGGACACGACCATCACCGCCTCGGTGAAGATGAACTCCCCCGACGGTGGCACGTTCACCTACACCCAGCAGGCTAAAACCGACGGTGACGGGACGTTCACGATGACGCTTCCGTACTCCACGACCGGGTACGAGAAGTGGGGCACGGAGAAAGGCTACACGAACGTCAGCGTTCGTGCGGTCGGTCCCTACGAGTTCTCGACGCCGAAGACGTTCGGCGACGACGGCATCACGTTCAAAAACGCGACGGCACAGGTCACGGAAGGTCAAGTCATCGGCGAGAACACGAACCCGGTGACCGTCTCCGTGGACCAACAGCAGACGCTTCCGGTCGGCGGCGCGAACAACTCCACCGACAACTCCTCGTCAGGTCCGGCGAACGCCGGTAACTCGACGAGCGGTAACGCGACGGCCGGAAACGGCACCGTCGGAGCCAACGACTCGACGAACAGCAGTTCGCTGCCGAGTCCCGCCGCACCGTCGACCCGTGCCGGTCTGGTCGGCACGTTCGCGGCCGCGATGGTCGTGGCGCGCCGCGACTGAAGCGCGTCGGTTGGGGTTTCGATTTCGTTTTTCCGTTCGCTTGATTCCACCCCGCCAGCCCACATTCTCATATTCGAGTGGCCCGTAGTGCCGGGCGTGACTGGTGACGAGCGAGAGCCTGCTGGTGTCGACCGCGGATGGGAATCGTTTTTTGATTCGACCGGAAACCCGGGTGCAATGCGTGGCCTGCTGACTGTCTACCTGAAAGGCGTCTGCATGGGGTCCGCCGATGCGGTCCGGGTCTCCGGCGGGACGATAGCCCTCATCACGGGCATCTACGAGCGACTCATCTCGGCCGTCGCGTCGTTCGACCCGCGAATCGTGCTGAACATCCTCCGAGCGTACGACCCCGACGAACGCGCGAACGCCCGCCGAATCCTTTCCGAGATGGACATCCCGTTTCTGCTCGCACTCGGTGCGGGAATCGCAACGGCGGTCGTGGCGGTGACGGGACTGGTCACGTGGGGAAGTGAACAGCATCCCGTCCTGCTGTACGGCTTCTTCTTCGGACTCATCGCCGCGTCGGCCATCGTCCTCTACGACGAGGTGTCGGTGAGCACGCCGGGGCAGGTCGGTGCCGCCATCGCTGGCTTCGCCGTCGCCTTCCTGATAGCCGGTGCGACCGAATCGGCGACCGGTGCGACGCCCCTTCCGCTCGTCTTCGTGACCGGGATGGTCGCCATCAGTGCGATGATCCTCCCGGGCGTGTCCGGGGCGCTCATCCTCATGCTCCTCGGTCAGTACAACTACCTCTCGGAAAGTCTGCACGGAGTCAAGGACGCGCTCGTCGGACTCGCCGACGGCGGGTCCGTCGCGGCCGTCGTCACGCCGGGGATCGTCGTCGTGACGTTCATGGTCGGTGCCCTCGTCGGGCTGTTGACTATTTCGAAGGTCGTTGCGTGGGCACTGGAGCACTACCGAGCGGCGACGTTGACCTTCCTCGTCAGCCTGATGGTCGGAGCGCTTCGCTTCCCCGTCGAGAAGACGGTCGCGGCGTCGACGTTCGCGTGGACGCCGACGGTCATCGGCGGGGGCGCTCGTCGCCGTCCTCGTCGGCGGCGGCGCGGTGCTGTTGCTCGACCACACCACCGACGATTTGGACTACTGACCGTTCGATTTTTCGACAATAACTACTGTTA
>NZ_MEIH01000198.1:0-2377 GCF_001723155.1 Haladaptatus sp. W1 | reverse complement strand
AGCGAAATCAGCACCGAGAAGAGCGACCAGGAACCAGCTTGGCTGCAGGACATGGAGAACACCACCGAGCGTGCGGGCCGCGCCCAGGACAAAGAGGACCTGATGGAGCGCCTGCGCGACTTGGGTTACATGTAGAACCCTTTACGACGGTCGAGAGACGACGCCAGCGCGATATCGCGCTGGCGTCGTCCGTCTTCCTGTAAAAGGTTCATCAAAAGCATTGCACTCCTCCCGTTGGTCGTCGTTTAGCCCGGAAAATCGGAGATTTTCCGGTGTCTCACAATCGCCGCGCGATTGTGGTGGCTCGAAAGACCGCAGGTCTTTCGGTGGGTATGCTGGCGACTAGCGGGTGTGGAGATTGCTGATTTTGTCGGTTGTGCGGAACTCCGTTTCTGACGGTTGTGTCGATTGCTGACTTCCGGGAATTGTGTGGTCTGTCGATTCCCGACGGTTGCGTAATCATTCCCGATGATTGCGCAAACCGGCGGATTTCGTGTGGTCGTGTCCTCGACCTATCGCTCGGCTCACGTTCGTTCGCCGTTCGCTGGCCGGGATTCGTTTCGACGCAGAGGCGCGTCAAACGATACCGATTCACACAAACCGATTTTGTTTCTTCGTTCCAATTGACAGACAGAATGACGAACGACCCGCGAAATCGCATCGACCCGGCGAACTACTACGACCGGTTGGGCGAGGGCGAGTGGGAACGCCTCGAAGAGTCGTTCAAGAATTCCCTCGAATTCGAGAACACGACCGACTATCTCGACCGCTTCTTGCCTGAATCGGGACACGTCCTCGACGCTGGCGGGGCCGCGGGACGGTACTCGATTTGGTTGGCCGAGAAGGGGTACGACGTCACCGTGCTCGACCTCTCGGCGGAACAGGTCGCCATCGCAAAGCGGCGCGTCGCGGAGCGCGACCTCGAATCCCGCGTCAGCGTCCAACGCGGAGACATCCGGGACCTCCCGTTTTCCGACGACCGGTTCGACGCGACGCTCTGTCTCGGCGGCCCGCTCTCGCACGTCATCGACGCCGACGGACGGGACGCGGCGGTTCGGGAACTCCGTCGCGTCGCCAAATCAGACGCTCCCGTCTTCGTCTCCGTGATGGGGTTCGTCGCCGTCGTCCAAAACCTCATCAAGAGCGCGCCGCACTTCGAGGCGGGGGTTCGACAACTGCCCGATGTGGTCGAAACGCGGGACTACTCGCCGGAACTGATAGCGAAACACGGCATCGACGACCCGTCGTTCGTCGAGTGTCATTTCTTCCGGAGCGACGAACTCCGCCGTCTCCTCGAAGCCCGCGGCATCGCCGTCGAAGTCGTCGCCGGACTGGAAGGCCCGGCCTCGAACTTCGGAGCGAACCTCGAAGAAATAGACGAGGAGGCACAGGAGACCGTCGCGGAAGTCGTCGAAACGCTTCGGGAAGACCCGACGATTGCCGACCTGTCGAACCACATCCTCGCGGTCGGGCGGGTCGAGTGAGCGATTCGTGTCCGCTATCTCGTCGCGCGGTACTCCCCGTGTTTCACGCCGAGGAAGAGCGCTATCAGGCCGAAAACAAGCATCGAGGGTGTCACCATCATCAGCACTGTACTCGTCGCCATCGCTCCCATCCCGATGAGGCCCGCCGTACCGATGGCGACGATCGCCACCAGTGCTGCGGCGGTCACAGGTAAATTGAACTCCATACGGGACCGTTCGGCGACCGACAGAAAAGCGTTACTCCGATTTCGGGCGCATGAGATTCGCCAGCGTCACTAAGAACCCGAGGACCCAACCGACCGGCACCGCGATTCCGAACCACATGCCGACGTAGGCGAGTCCTTCGAGGCCGAAGCGCGCCCTGAGTATCTCGTCGATGCCGCGGTAGGTGAGCACGTTGTTCAGCAACCACACCGCGAGGTTCGTGCTGTTGGGGAAGATGACGTTCGAGAGTGCAGGGGAGTACAACGCCGCGACGACCGGCGGCAGGAAGATAGCCGTCATCCCGGACGGGTAGGCGAACAGCACCGTCGTTATTCGACCCCCGTATCGGCTGGTGAGATACGAGAACACCGCCGCGACCGTCGCCACGCCACCTGCGGCGGCGACCGCGTAGAACCCCTCCGTCGAGAAGCGATAGCTCGCCAGCGCCGCCAAGCCCCCCCAGACGACCACCGAGAGAACGATAACGCCGAGCACCCCGAGGCTCGCCGCCGTTCGGTCGATGCGACTCGTGTAGTAGCGCGCGGCGAAGCCGAACAGGACGAAGGGATAGAGCAGGGCGACGACGACCGTTCCGACCACGCTCCAGATGCTGTAGGCGACCTTTCCCGTCGTACTCTGTGGCTGCCACTTTCCGAGGACCGAGTGGGACTGCTGTCGCTGTCGCGGGA
>NZ_MEIH01000197.1:0-37177 GCF_001723155.1 Haladaptatus sp. W1 | reverse complement strand
ACGACACCCTCGGATTCTTCGACGACGTTCTCTCGATGGCACCTCGACGGCGACTCGTCGCCGCGGACTAAGACTCCGACTCCACTCACCGACCGCTGATTATCGGCGGTAACGCGACGTACCGTTTTCCGATTATTCCTCGATTTCGATTCCTTTCTCGCCCGGGACGTTCCAATCGAGTTCGACCAGCCCCCGCGACGTTCCGCGGTGGCCGTCCCGACTGACGACTTCGAACGTCCGGTTCTCGGCTTCTGGTGTAAAGAGCGAGGCGAGCATCAGTCGAGCGACGTCCGCACGCGGGATGGACCCGGAGACGGTTTCGCCGCCCTCGCCGACCAACACGTCGCCGGTCGCGGGCGCGTTCGTCAGTCCTCCGGGGCGGATGATGGTGTACGGAACGCCCGAGGTCCGAAGCACGGATTCGGCGTGATTTTTCGCGTTGAGAACGCGCCAGAGGAGGAATCGAAACGGGGCGGTCACCCCTTCACGGGAGTCGCCGACGCCGATGGAACTCTCGAAGACGAAGTGCTCGACGTCGGCGGCGACGGCCGCATGGACGAGGTTCTCGACGCCCGCCCCGTCCACGAGGTCGCCCATCAGAGCGTGCAATCCCGGCGACGACCCGACAGCACAGAGGACGCGGTTGCAGTCGGCGACGGCGCGGGAGGCGTCCGCCGGGTCCAGCAGGTCGCCGACGATAACCTCGTCCGCACCGTCTTCTGACAGCGTTCGCTCCTTCTCGCGCGAGCGAGTCATCGCCCTGACGGTGATATCCGTATCGCGCAGTCGCCGGAGAAGTTCACGTCCCGTTCCGCCGCTGGCACCCGCGACGAGCAGTCGCTCGATTTCGTTCGACATTGTAGCGTGGGTAGGCGTAGAACCCTGAAAGGTCTCGCGGCCAACGGTGTCGTGCCGACTCACCGGGACCGCTACACGTCTCCACTCATATATTTACATAGGTAACAAAATAATAAATTTATTCAAATCTAGATTAATTATTTATTATCTCAATTCATTAAATAATTTGCAGCTATGAAGAAAGGCTACAACGGAGATACGGACGGAACCCAACCGGACAGGCGGGCAATTCTCAAAACCGGCGCGCTCGGACTGACGAGCATCGTCGGTGGGACCGGTCTTGCCAGTGCGGAACTGAACCAGAAGCAACCACAGGGAAGCGCGGTTTACACGGCGAAGGCGCCGGGAGGCGCGGCGATCTCCAACGAACGGCGACGAGCAGTTCGACGGCAGGCCGCCCGCGATTTCGAACGGAAAAACGGTCGTGCCCCCGCAGCCATCCCCGCGAGCGAGCAGCTGACGAGTTCCGGCGAGGTCGTGGCGTACGCCTACGGCTTCGACGCGAACGGCGTCGGGCGCTCCTACGTCGGCATCGCCGGTGAGGACATGACGGAGCCACAGGCGGAGTCGGGACGCGCTGAAGCCCAGATTCACGACCAATTCGACAGTCACGTCGCGGACATCTCCTCGGCCATCGAAACATCCGAGCAGGTTACCACGATGGCTGGTGGGATGGTCCCCGATACGAACAATATGGAGCAGGTGTTCTCACAGAAGCTCGAATACCTCGAAGACCCGTACGGCACGGTCAGTTCCACGTTCTACTGGTTCATTGACACGCTCGGCAGTTCCGAGGGCGATGTCCACGCGCTCCACTCCCCGGCGGGTTACGAACCCGGCACGTCCAAGTACGGGTCCGATTACAAGAACGAATGGGGTCGCGTATTCCACCGCTGGAACCAGAGCGATATGGGTAATACCGACGTGGACTACGGGCAGTGGAAGCCGTACGGAACCCAAGGCGGGTCGTCGTCGACCAGCTATTCGCTCAGTGTGAGCGCCGGTTGGATGACGGCGTCGGTTACGGCGGGTATAAGCTGGTCGTACTCCCAACCGAACGTCGAGGTCGTGGACGAGTCCTCGCCGACCAGCGAGTACAACCAGTGGCAGTTGAAGCTCAACTCCGCATGGGACGATGACACCCGCGAGAACTTCATCGGCTTCCAGCCGTCGAGCGCGGCGTCGATGAACCACTACGACTCATCGTCGATGGGCAAACGAACCATCTCCGGGAACGAAGTGAAAGCGCAGTTCTCGAACGGGGATTCGAGCCGCAACCTGTGGTCGAAAAACGAGTTCTACCTACAGCCGGCCTGAGTCGAACGTCGAGCGGTTAGCGACCCCACTCGCGCTCGACCTTCGGCCTGTCGCCGACCGACTGCACGCAAATCGGTTCGTCGCGCGCCCCGAGCGCTTCGACCGCCGCCGTCGCGCTGGCAGCGGTCGTGAAGTACGTGATATCTTCCTCGACAGCCATCTCCAATGCCTCGCGGTCGTCGCTCACGAGGAGGTCGATTTTTCCTTCCCGGACCGCCTTCGCGGTGTCCTCGAACTCGGCGAGTTCGTAGTAGTCGCCGAAGCCGTCCACTTCGAGTTCGACGACCGCGACGCCCTCCGTCGGAAGCGCGTTCGAGGCGGCGGATTGGGCCTTCTCGTAGGCCTTGCCGAACGAGTCGGCGGTGCCCATCACTTCACCCGTCGATTTCATCTCCGGGCCGAGGCGCGGGTCGGACCCGGTGAGGCGGTCGAACGGGAGAACAACCTCTTTCACGCTCGTCTGCTCGGGAATCTGTTCGACAGCATCGAGGTCAGCAAGCGTCTCCCCGGCCATCACCTTCGCCGCGAGTTTCGCTATCGGGACGCCCGTCGCCTTCGAGACGAACGGCACCGTCCGCGAGGAACGCGGGTTGGCTTCGAGGACGTAGACCGTTCCGTCCTGAACGGCCAACTGGACGTTGAGCAGCCCGACCGTATCGAGGGCGCGGGCGATGTCTTCAGTCACGTCACGGACGCGAGAGAGCGTCTCCTCGGACAGCGAGCGAGTCGGAATCATGCAGGCCGAGTCGCCCGAGTGGACGCCCGCGCTCTCGACGTGCTCCATGATGCCGCCGATGACGATGTTCTCGCCGTCGGAAACGGCGTCCACGTCCAGTTCCACCGCGTCGGCGAGGAACTCGTCCACGAGGATGGGTTTGTCGGGCGAGACGCGGACCGCCTCCTCGATGTACTCCGTGAGTTCGTCGTCGTCGTACACGATGTCCATCGCGCGGCCACCGAGGACGTAGGACGGACGCACGAGGACGGGGTAGCCGATGTCGTGCGCGAGTCCGAGGGCTTCCTCCTCGCTCGTCGCGCTCCCGCCGGTCGGCTGTTCGATTCCCAAGTCGTCCATGAGGCGGTTGAAGCGGTCGCGGTCTTCCGCGAGGTCCATGGCGTCCACCGTGGTGCCGAGGACCTTGCAGTCGAGGTCCCGGCGTTCGAGTTCCTCCTCCAGCGGGTGACCGATATCGACCGAGGTCTGACCGCCGAACTGGACCATCACGCCGTCGGCGTTCGTCGCCTCGATGACGTCGGCGACCTCTTCGGCCGTTATCGGTTCGAAGAACAGGCCGTCGGAGGTGTCGTAGTCCGTCGAAACCGTCTCCGGATTGTTGTTCACGACGTGGGCCTCGATGCCCATCTCGCGGAGCGCGCGGACCGCGTGGACCGAACAGTAGTCGAACTCGACGCCCTGCCCGATGCGAATCGGGCCGCCGCCGACGACCACGACGCTCTCCACGTCGGGGTTCACCTGCAGTTCGTCGTTGCCGAACACGTTCGTCTCGCGGGCGGAGCGGGCGGAGTAGTAGTACGGCGTCGAGGCGGCGAACTCGCCCGCACAGGTATCGACCTGCTTGAACGAGCGCTCGGGTGCGGCCGTCTCGACCGACCCGACGTCGGCACCGGCCATCGCCGCGACCTCCTGGTTCGTGAACCCTTTCTCGGCGGCGGGGGCGAACTCGCCGTCCTGTGCGGCCTCGACCGATTCCGCGATGCGTCCGTAGCGCTCGACGTACCACGATTCGATGCCAGTCAGGTCCGCGACCTGTTCGGCGGTGTAGCCGCGTTCGAACGCCTCGAACATGGCGTACGGGCGGTCGGGGCTCGGCCGTTCGAGATAGTGGGTTTCGAGTTCGTCGTCGGAAATTTCGTCCCACTCCGCGTCGGGTTCGTACTCGGAACTGCGGAGGGCTTTGAGGAGGCTCTCCTCGAAGGTGCGTCCGATGGCCATCGCCTCGCCGGTCGATTTCATCGCGGTGCTGAGTTCGAAGTCCACGTCGTCGAACTTGTCCTTGGGCCAGCGCGGAACCTTCGTCACCACGTAGTCGATGGCGGGTTCGAACGCCGCCGTGGTTTCGCCCGTGATCTCGTTCTCGATTTCGTGCAGGCGCTTTCCGAGCGCGACCTTCGCCGTGACGCGGGCGATGGGGTAGCCCGTTGCCTTGGAGGCCAGCGCCGAGGAACGCGAGACGCGCGGGTTCACTTCGACGACGCGGTACTCGCCGCCGGGCGTGCCGTCGTCGTGCCACGCGAACTGGATGTTACATCCGCCCTGAATCCCCAAATCGCGGATGACTTCGAGGGCCACGTCGCGCATCTCTTGGTGTCCCTCGTCGGGGATGACCTGCGATGGCGTGACGACGGTTGACTCGCCCGTGTGAATCCCCATCGGGTCGAGGTTCTCCATGTTGCAGATGATGATACACGAGTCGTCGGCGTCGCGCATCACTTCGTACTCCAGTTCGACCCATCCCTCGATGGATTCCGTGATGAGCACCTCGTTGTTGCGCGAGAGGCGCAGCCCCTTCCGCACGCGCTCTTTCAGTTCGTCCATCTCGTGGACGACGCCGGACCCGGACCCGCCGAGGGTGTAGGTCGTCCGCGAGATGACGGGGAGGCCGCCGACCGTTTCCACTGCTTCCTCGACTCGTTCACCCAGCGCGTCCTCGTCCAAATCCGTGACCGATTCGCCCTCGTCGAGCGTGATGGTCGTCGAACGCGGCATCGGTTGGCCCAAGTCCTGCATCCGCTCGCGGAAGAGGTCGCGGTCCTCGGTGGCGTAGATGGTGTCGAGGGGCGTTCCCATTATCTCCACGTCGTACTCGTCGAGGATGCCCTCCTCGCTGAGTTCGGCGGTGACGTTCAGTCCCGTCTGTCCACCAAGTCCGGCGATAACGCCGTCCGGGCGCTCCTTCCGGATGATTTCGGCGATGGCGTCCGTCGTGATGGGTTCGATGTACACCTCGTCGGCCATCTCCGGGTCGGTCATGATGGTCGCCGGGTTGGAGTTCACGAGAACGACTCGCGCCCCCTCTTCCTGTAGCGCGCGGCAGGCCTGTGCGCCGGAGTAGTCGAACTCCGCTGCCTGCCCTATTTGGATGGGTCCGCTTCCGATGAGCAAAATCGTCCTGTCCTCGGTGTCCTCACTCATGGCTGTTATCGATGTGAAGTTCGTACATCGTAATAAGCCCCACGAATCATTACGAGGTACGAAACTGAATTTCGAATTTCGGAAATCCACGAGCAGATTTGCGTTGTTCGAGAGGATTCCGGGGATTACAGGACGGAAAGCGGGGGACGGAGCCCAGAACTGAACGAAAGAACAATTGTCGTGGGCGCAATCGGCGTTTCAGCAGGGGATTTTTCCTTCCTCACGTTCGCCTCTTCGAGTACATATCTGCAGGTAAAGGGTTTTACAGCCTGAACCACTACGTCGAATCATGTGGAAACGGTTGCTGGCGCTGTTGCTGTTGATACCGTTACTCGACGGGCTGTTCCTCATCTTCGTCGCCTCGCAGATCGGCTGGATGATCACCGTCGCGCTCGTCGTACTGACCGCCCTTATCGGCATGATGCTCGTCCGTGCCGAAGGGAAACACACCATCAGACGGATTCAAACCGATCTCGCACGCGGGGACGCCCCGACGAACCGCATCATCGACGGCGGCTTCCTGCTCGTCTCGGGTGCCTTCCTGCTCACGCCCGGCCTCATCACGGACACGCTCGGGTTCCTGTTCGCGCTCCCGCCCACGCGTGCGGTGTTCCGTACGGTGGCGAAAAAGTGGGTCATCACGCCCTACCTCGACAAGCAGACCGGCGGGTTCGCCACGGGCAACGTCTACACCTTCGGCTTCCCCAACGGTGGCAACGTCACCGGGGCTGGAAACTCGGGCAACACGACCTCCTCGAACGGTTCCAGTGGTGACACGTACCGGGTGGATTCGGACGCCTATGATATCGATTTCGATGACGACTCGGAGGAGAAAGGAAACCCTTAAAACTCACAACCGGCAACGAGTAAATGCGTCCAACCGGGGCCAATAGCTCAGTTAGGTTGAGCGCTCGGCTGATAACCGGGAGGTCCGCGGTTCAAATCCGCGTTGGCCCACCTTTCAACGAGGGCCGAGGACAACTCCCCAGCCAACTAATCTTACGGTTCACAACGCCTTCGAGAGTTCTCTCTCGCGGTTCGATTCTCCACCACTTTACGACCGTCAGCAACTGCTTCGGCTCTTCTGCACTTTTCGAACCACCCAGACGAACGAGATGACCGCCACCCCCGTCAGCAGGTGTTTCGCCAGTCCGCGCCAGTTCGGATAGTCGGTTTCCGCCCCCTCGTTCTTCATGGGTTCTCGTCGGGAGAGTCACTGAAATCGGTTGTGGCGCTCGGTCCGTTCCTCGAAAACTCGGGAGAAACCGCCGTCAGTCGAATTCCAGTCCCCGCTCTCGCTCCCGCCCTCGTCGCGCTGTCACGTCCCCGACCGTCTCGTTCTCCAACAGCAGATCCACCCGCCGTTCGAACTCCCCACTAGAATTTATAAAAATCATGCCACTCGTTCGGGCGCAGGTTCTTAGCGCATGCGACCCAATCACAACCATGGCGAACCGGGTACCATCGGGACCGGAGGGGGTACCGTTTCTGGGGTCGAGCCTGCAGTACGCGGACGACCCGCTGGGGTTCATGGAGCGCGTCGCACGCGAGTACGGCGACGTGGCCCGCATCGACGTGTACGGACAGGAGGTCTACCAGGTAACCGACCCGGCGGCCATCCGACGCGTCCTCGTGACGAACGCCACGAACTACCGCAAGCCGAGTCTGGGCGGCGACGAGGGACTCGGTGGTCTCCTCGGCGACGGTCTGCTGACCAGCGACGGCGACCACTGGCAGCGTCAGCGTAAGGCCATGCAACCGTCCTTCTACGGCGAGAAACTGGACGGGTATGGGGAGATAATCGTCCGCGATACGACCGAGTTGGCCGACTCGTTTTCCGACGGCGAGCACACCGACATCCACGCCGAGATGTCGGAACTCACCCTCAGAATCGTCGTCGAGAGCCTGCTCGGCGCTCGAATCGACGGGATGGAACGCGCAATCCGCGAAGCGCTGATGGAAGTCGGAGAGCGCTTCCAACCCGGTCCGCAGGGGTTCGTTCCCGAAGAGGTGCCGACGCCGCGAAACGTGCGATATCGCCGCGCCGTGGAGAAACTGGACCGAATCCTTCGGGAGATTCGCCGCCAACACGAGTACACCGGCGACGAGGACGACCTGCTCGGCGTGTTGCTCGACCGGCGCGACGAGGGAGCACTCTCCGACGAGAGCGTCCGCAACGAGATGATGACGATGTTGCTCGCTGGACACGACACGACGGCCTTGACGCTCACGTACGCGTGGTATCTGCTCTCGAAACACCCCGAGGTCGCGGAGCGATTTCACGACGAACTCGATTCGGTGGTGGAGGGGACGCCGACGGTCGCCGACCTCGCGGACCTCGACTACCTCGACGACATCGTTACGGAGACGCTGCGACTGTATCCGCCCGCCTACGTCGTCTACCGGCAGGCGGCAGCGGCGGACGAACTCGCCGGATTCCACGTCCCGGCGGACACCATCGTCTCCACGCCGCAGTGGGTCGTCCACCACGACGAGCGGTTTTTCTCCGACCCGTGGGAATTCCGCCCCGAGCGCTGGACGGACGAGTTCCGCCGCGACCTCCCGCCGTTCGCTTACTTCCCGTTCGGCGGCGGCCCGCGCAAGTGTATCGGCGACGGCTTCGCCATGCGCGAGGCGAAACTCGTGCTGGCGACGCTCGGCACGCGATTCGAGTTCGACCTCGTTTCCACCGCGTCGTTGGACTTCGTTCCGCTCGTCACCTTGCACCCGGCAAATCCGGTCGAGGTGACGGTGCGAGCGCGGTAGACCGTTCCTCTTTCAGTCCATCTCCCGGACGACGACCGAGATGCCGATTCCGGCCGCGAGAAGGACGACGAGGTTGAACACCGCGTTGAACAGCGACCGGTACTGGTCGGCTACGAACGTTCGAATCACGTCGAGGGCGCTCATGTAGAACTGAAACAGCGCCACGACGGCGAGGAGGACGAGGACGGCGATACCGCCCGCAAGTATTCGTTCACATTTCATGTCTGATTCTATCTATGTCTCGATAAATGTTTGCATTATGTTACTTTTCCCCTGGCGGGCAAAACCGTGCGATTCACGCAAGTGGAGGACGAAGCCGGTAGTATGAGCACAGAGAACGCCGCGAAGAAGGTTCGGTTCGGCCTGGCGATGGCGCTCGGCGTCATCGTGCCGGGCATGCTGAAATACGTCCTGACCCAGAGCGGATACGGTCTACTCGGGTCCGTGATCTTCTACACCGGTTATCTCTCGGCCGCCGTCGTAATCTGGTACGTCTGGATCAGACCGCTGGAGTTGACCGGTTCGAGCGGGGCATAGCGGAAGTTTAAAGGAGAACTCACACCGACTCTCGGACAGGAATGTTCGAGTTCGTCCCATTACCGCTCGTCGACGACTTCCTTCTCAAAATCAACGTCGGAGACGCGATTTTCGCGCTGTTCGCGGTTTCGCTCGTGGCTTCGATTCCGCTAAAGTCACGGAAAGTACTTTCGCTGAACTCGATTCTGTTCGGCATTCTGTTCCTCCTCATCGTGTCGATGGGGGCACCGGCCACGTACGCCTATCTCGGCGTCGTGTTGTTGGTCATCGCGCCCCTGCTGTACACGACGGCCGGTCGATAGATAGAACGTCTTTTTTCCTTGGAGGCCGACCGTTCGGACATGGCAGACGACCTAACGGCCACGCTTCACACGAATCACGGCGACATCGAGGTTCGATTGTTCGACGAACGCGCACCCCGAACCGTCGGAAACTTCGTCGGTCTGGCGACCGGCGAGCGCGAATGGACGGACCCGCAGTCGGGCGACCGAATGACCGACCAACCGCTTTACGACGACGTGCTCTTCCACCGCGTCATCGACGGCTTCATGATTCAGGGCGGCGACCCGACCGGAACCGGCCGCGGCGGTCCCGGCTACCAGTTCGACGACGAGTTCCACCCCGAACTCTCCCACGACGGTCCGGGCATCCTCTCGATGGCGAACTCCGGCCCGAACACCAACGGTTCACAGTTCTTCATCACGCTCGACGCTCAACCGCACCTCGATAACCGCCACGCCGTGTTCGGCGAGGTCATCGACGGCATGGACGTCGTCGAAGAGATCGGTGACGTCGATACGAACCCGCAGGACAAACCGCTCGACGACGTGGTTCTCGAATCCGTCGAGATTCACGACTGAGCGCCGACGCGAACGGTTCGTTTTTTCTCGCTATCGACGAGCGGCGGTTCTCGGACTCGAATCGACGGTTCTCAAATCATCGGTTCTCAAATCACCGATTCTCAAATCGACGCGTTGTCGAGGACGATTTCGACCAGCGCGAGACAGACGAGCAGTCCCGCGAGAACGGCGCTCTCCGTGAACCCGTAGTGGAACGGGTACACCCACAGGGAGAGAAAGAGGAGCGCACCGACGACGAGAAGGCACGCGCCGAGTAGGAGTTTCGCTTTCGGACGCATATCCGAAACGGTGTGTCGGATTTTTAGATATTTTCGCTCACGAGCGAAGAGTCCGTGCTGTTCGTCTTCTCGGAAGAATCTCTAAAATCGCCGATTCCGACCGTTCGTCGCCGAGGGTTTCGGCACGACTACCAGTTTTTACCACGATTACTAGGGTCCACGACCGCACCACATGCGGATGGGCGGCAGGAACCGCACGGCCGCCCATCCTCGGCGTCCCCGTGCCTCCCCGGGCGTGGTCGCGGCGCGTTCGACGTGAACGCGCCGCGACCACCGCGCGTCCCGTTGGCCGGACGGCTATCGATTTGCGGCGGTTTGTCCTCCGTCGGGATGCCGATTCCGAAACCACTTCCGTCGTTCGACGCCAAGCCCCGCCATGGACGACTCTGCGGAACGGACGAAAGTCGAGTGGCGCGAGTGGGGTGACGCGGCGTTCGAGGAGGCACGGGAGGAAGACAAACCCGTCCTGCTCTCGCTGTCGGCGCGCTGGTGTTCGTGGTGCCACGAGATGGACGAGACGACCTACGCGCTGCCGACGCTGGCGGCGAACGTCAACGACTCATTCATTCCGGTTCGGGCCGACATCGACCGTCAGCCGCGCGTCAGGGAGCGATACAACATGGGCGGCTTCCCGACGACGGTGTTCCTCACGCCCGAAGGCGAACACTTGACCGGTGCGACGTTCCTCGACGCGAACACCATGCGCCAGGTCGTCGGACAGGTGCGGGACCTCTGGAAGCACAAGGGACGCGAGGCGTCGCAAGTCCCGCGAACCGTCCGCGACCAGAACCCCCAGCGGGCGAGGTCACAGACGAAATCGAGCGCCTGCTGGTCGGTCAGGTAGAAGACCGGTTCGACCCCACCAACGGCGGTTGGGGAGACGACGCGAAGTTCCCGCTTCCCCGGACCGTCGAGTTCGCACTGAAACGGGACCGGAAGCGCGCGCTCGCCACGCTCTCGCCCATCACGGCGAACCTCTACGACGACTACGAGGGTGGCTTCTTCCGCTACGCCGGAACTCGCGAGTGGAACGACGTTCACCGCGAGAAGATGCTCGACGTGAACGCCGCGCTGTTGTGCGCCTACGCGAACGCCTACCTGTACACGGGCGAGGAACGCTACCGCGACCCCGCCGCGAAGACCGTCGAGTACCTGACGACGACGCTCTGGGAGGGCGACGCCTTCGGCGGCAGCCAGCGACCCGGCGACGGCTATTACGAGGGCGACGCGAGCGACCGCGAGAGTCGGGAAGCTCCGGCGGTCGATTTCACGGCCTTCGCCGACCGGAACGCGCTCGCCGCCGACGCCCTGCTCACGTACACCGCCTACACGGACGACGAACACGCCCGCCGCTACGCCGAGCGGACCCTCGATTTCCTCGCATCGTACGTCGAGGACGGCGCGGTCGTCCACTACCGCGACGGCGACGAGGAGGGCGAGCGGGGCCTGCTCGCCGACCAAGCCAGCGTGATTCGAGCGTTCGTCACCGCCGCGCAGGTGCTCGGGGACGAGGAAGGCTATCTCGACACCGCCCGCTCCGTCGCCGACCACGCCATCGACACGCTACAGACGGACGACGGCGCGTTCATCGACGGGCCGGAGGAGGGACCGGGGCTGCTCGACCGGTCGCTCCGCCCCGTGGACGACAACGCCACAATCGCGGACGCGCTGGTCGATGTGGCAATCCTGACCGGCGAAGAGTCCTACGAAACCGCGGCACGCGACGCCATCGGCGCGTTCGCCGGTGCGGCGGACAGAATCGGCGTGCAGGTGGCTGGCTACGCAACCGCCGCGTCTCGGCTGTGTCGCTCGCCCCTGCAAGTCGTCGTCGCCACCGAAGCGGGTTCGAACCTGCATCGCGCCGCGCTTCGTCTCGCCGACCACGAGAAGGTGGCCGTGCTCGACCCCGACGGCGAGTACGAGCGAGGAACCGCCCGCCTCGTCGATGGCGAAACGGTCTCGGACGCGGCGAGGTCGCCCGCGGAGTTGAGTGAACTGGCGGCGAGTTTCTTCTGAACTGATCATGAGAAAATAAGCGGGCATTCGGTCGAACGTCCGGAAAACGCACGTAGAGTTTTTATACTGTCGCCCTAATGTCATCAGATATGGCAAATCTCCGCGATTTGGGTCTCTCCGAATACGAAGCTCGCGCGTACCGGGCGCTGTTGAACACCGGCCCGACGACGGCGAAGGACCTCTCCCGGGTGAGCGACGTTCCGATGGGGAGGATTTACGACGTTCTCAACAGCTTGGAGACGCACAATCTCGTCCGGAGTCAGAGCGCGAGCCGTCCGAAGAAGTACGTCGCGGTCGAACCCAGCACCGCACTCGATCGACTGCTGGACGACAAGCTGGACGAACTGAACGCCAAGGCGAACCAGTACGAAGAGATCGTCGACGAGTTGAGCACCGAACTGGACGCCGTTGAGCCACCCATCGAGGAGGGGTTCTGGACGGCGGCGGTCGGCGCGGACGACTCGCTCGAACTGCTCATCGAGCGGTTGGACGCCGCGGAACGTCGCATCGACATGGTTGCCGGGCGCGTCTCGCCGACGTTCGATATCGGAAATATCGGCGATACCGTTACCGAGCACCTCGAACGCGCGTTGGATCGCGGCGTGGACGTGTCCGTCCTCATGTCGCCGGAACTCGTCAGCACGCTCCCCGAGAGCGTCGGACAGCGATATGCATCGACTCTCTCCGACCATCCGCAGTTTTCGGTTCGGACGACGCCGGAAATCGACGGCACGTTCAACCTCATCGACGACATCGAGGTGTGTATCGAGGTTGCGAACCCCCTCTCACCCGGCGAGGCGTTCGCCATGATAGACCTCAAAGACCCCGAGTTCGCGGCGAACGTCAACAGCCAGTTTTCCTCGCGGTGGGAGACGGCGGAACCGCTCCACTTTTGATGCTACTCGCGTCGCGCGAGACCGGCGAGGTGGCCCGCCTCTTCGAGAATGATTTCGGATACGCCGAGTCGAACCGCGTTCTCGCTCCCGGGGAGACAACAGACCACGACGCCGCCCGCGACGCCCGCGGTCGCTCGCGTCCCGACGATTTTCGTCCCGATGTCGTCGTAGGAGAGTCGCCGGAACAGTTCGCCGAAACCGGGTAGCTCCTTTTCGAGCAGCGGGCGAACGGCCTCTACCGTCACGTCGTCCGGCGTGACTCCGGTGCCGCCGGTCGTGACGATGACGTCCACGTCGTCGCGCC
The DNA here is from genome assembly GCF_001723155.1 of Haladaptatus sp. W1. NCBI lineage: Archaea > Methanobacteriati > Methanobacteriota > Halobacteria > Halobacteriales > Haladaptataceae > Haladaptatus > Haladaptatus sp. W1. Next base: position 24,191 of record NZ_MEIH01000197.1, on the reverse strand, counting down.
CGACGATGTTGTGCACCGTTTTCTGTACCCCGTCGTGGTCGTCGGCGACGAGTTCCCGCGTCACGACGTCGTGTCCCGCATCCTCGACGAGTTCCGCGATGGCGTCGCCCGCCGGGTCGTCGTCCACGGACCTCGACGAGGAGACGGTGACGACCGCGAAGCCGAGTTCGCTCACGTCGTGGTTGTGATGGTCGTGGTCGTGGTTGTGCGCGTGGTGGTCGTGGTCGTGTTCATCGTCGCTGTGGCTGTCGTGACCGTCTCCGTGGTCGTGGTGGCCGTGTTCGTCCTCGTCGTGTCCAGTGTCATCGTGGCCGTCGCTGTGGTCTCCGCCGTTATCGTCGTGATTCGTCATGCCCGACTCTTGGGCGGGCCACCCCAAAAGTCCACACGAACCCCTGATTTGCACACAGTTTTAGTCTTCGCCGCCGACGGTGCAAGCATGAAGGCCGTCCAGTTCACGGAACACGGCGGAACCGAAGTTATCGAATACGGCGATTTCCCCGACCCGGAACCAGAACGCGACGAGGTTCTCGTCGACGTGAAGGCGGGTGCGCTGAACCACTTGGACGTGTGGACGCGCCGCGGACTGCCCGGGATCACCCTCGACATGCCGCACATCCCCGGCAGCGACGGGGCGGGCGAGGTCGTGGACGTCGGCGAAGACGTGACGCGCTTCGAACCCGGCGACCGCGTTGCGCTCTCGGCGGGCGTCAGTTGCGGGAAGTGCGAGTTCTGCCGCCACGGCGAGCACTCGATGTGCGTCAACTACCACATCATCGGCGAGCACGTCCGCGGCGTTCACAGCGAACTCGCCGCCGTCCCCGAGGATAACTTGCTTTCGGTTCCCGAGGGCGTCTCATGGGAGACGGCCGCGGCGGCCCCGCTCGTCTTCCAGACCGCGTGGCGGATGCTCATCACGCGCGCCGACGTCACGTCGGGCGAACACGTTCTCGTCCTCGGCGCGTCCGGCGGCGTCGGCCACGCGGCGGTTCAGATCGCCGACTACGCGGGAGCGACGGTGTACGCCACGGGGAGCAGCGAGGCGAAACTCGAACACGCCCGCGAACTCGGTGCCGACCACGTTATCGACTACGAGGCCGAGGATTTCGCCTCGCAAATCCGCGAGTTGACCGGCGGACGCGGCGTCGATGTCGTCGTGGACCACATCGGCAAGGCCACGTGGCAGGATTCACTCAAGAGTCTCGCCAAGGGCGGACGAATCGTCACCTGTGGCGCGACCACCGGGGGCCAACCGGAAACCGACATCAACCGAATCTTCTGGAACCAGCTCTCGGTCATCGGCTCGACGATGGCCAGCCTCGGCGAGGCGGACGACGTGATGGAACTCGTCTGGGACGGCACCTTCGAACCCGCGATTCGGGAGGTCCTCCCGATGAGCGAGACGGCCCGCGCCCACGAGATGCTCGAAAACCGGGAAGGCTTTGGTAAAGTGGTGGTAAAACCCGATAGCGAGTTATGATGACCGAGAACAGCGAATCGAGGGAGTTCGGACGGAGCGGGTGGATTCTGGTCGGCGTAATCGTACTGGCGTTCGTCGTTTCGCCGCTGCTCATCTACCTCAATCCGCCCTATCTGCCGTTCAAGTTCGCCTACCTCATCCTGCCGCTCATCCCGGCGCTGTTGCTCGGCGGGGCGGCGGTGTGGTCGGCCCAAAAACGGGTGTAGGTGCGACCGGACCGACCCGAACGCACGTCCCGGTGTCTCATATTGTCCGACATTTTCTCGAATCGATATTCTTCTGAAATGTAATCTCCGCAATACACAAATTTTTCATGATGTGGGAGAATGACACACTCAGAATGAGCGTCATCCACGTCTCGGAGAAACACGACGGAACGACACATCGGCAAGTGGAACTCAAATTCTGGCATCCGGGATGCTGGACGCTCGAAGTCTCCGACGAGTACGACGGAACCCACATCATCGAGAAGTCGCTCTACCCGACCGACGAGATGGTTAAGGGTGACTTCATCATCGTCTCCGAGGGTGACCACGACATCGAGACGTTCGTCGAAGCCATCGACTCCCACCGCGTGGTCGAGAGCACGGCTATCCTGAAACACAGCGGCGACCGCGCCCGCGTCGTCGTCACCTACGCGCGCTCGTCCAGCATCGTCCCGGAAATCGTCAACTCGGAGTTCATGCCCATCGAACCAGTGCACATCACCGGCGGGTACGAGTACTGGACCGTCCTCGTCCGCTCGGACCAACTCGAATCCGTCTTCACCAGACTCGAAGACGAGTACGACGTGCAGTTGGAATCGATTCACGAGGTCGACCCCCACGACAACGTGGAGTTCGCCAACACCAGCGACCGGATTTACGACTCGCTTTCGGCCCGCCAGACGGAGTGTCTCTTCTCGGCGCACGAGGCGGGCTACTACAACTGGCCGCGTGACGTGACCGCGAACGACATCGCCGCCGACTTCGGCATCAGCGGCCCGACGTTCCTCGAACACCTCAGGAAGGGCGAACAGAAGGTCCTCAACGCCTTCCTCACCAAACTCGCCAAGCGAAACTACTGACCGCGCTGTCCCGTTGGCCGCATCACGAACCGATTTGAGGGTCGCCCCGAATGGTGATGCATGCCACCTTCCCTCACTATTTCCGACGTATTGGACGTGGAGTATCCCGGCCCTCCGTCGTGGTCCGCGGACGGCGACTTTCTCGCGGCGACGACCTACGAGGACGACGGAAACGTCCTGTTCGTGACCGACCCCGACGGGAACCGCTCGTGGCGATTCGCCCCCGAGGAGTGCTACGTCGCCGATTTCGCGTGGTCGCCGACGAAGTCCGAACTGCTCGTTGCGACCGGCGCAGGCGAGTTACTCCTCGCCGACCCGGAGCGACGGACGACCGAGCGACTGCTCTCCGGACCCGAGCCCACGGAGTCGTACACGTGGTCGAACGACGGGACGCGGTTCGCGTTCTACCGGGACGGACGACCGACCGTCCGCGACGCCGAAACCGGAACCGAACGCGGGTTCGACGGGCCGAAACGAGGCCCGTTCCTCGGCGAATCCCGGATGTTCGCGTGGTCCGACGACGACACCCATCTGGCCTATCGGTTCGTGGAGGACGAAACCACTCACGTCGGCGTCATCGATGTCGAATCCGCCAGCGGCCACACCGACGAGCTGGTCTGGCGCACGCACGGCGAGATGGCGAGTTCCTGCCCCGCGTGGCTGGCCGACGGTCGCATCATTTTCGACCGGCGTGGTGAGGGCGGGACGATGAGACGAATCGTCGCCGCGGACCCCGAGACGGGCGAGGAGGCCGTTCTCGCCGAGGAAATCGACCGCGAACGCGGTATCGTTTCGAGCGGTGCCCCGGCGGTGTCCCCCGACGGGACGAAAATCGCACTCTCGCTCCCGTTGGACGGGTGGGACCACGTTCACGTCGTCGATGTGACGTCTGGAGAGCGAACCCAACTCACTCGCGGGACGTTCGAGGACAAGGGCGTCGCCGACGCGACGCCGCGGTGGGTGGACGACGAGACGCTCGTTTTCGCCTCCAATCGAAACGACCCCGGCCAGCGACATCTGTTCTCCGTTACCCTCGACGGTGACACGACACTGCTCGTCGAGACGCCCGGAACCAACGTCCACCCACGCCCAGCGCCGGACGGCGAAACCTTCGCGTACGTCCACGCCGACCGAACTCGCTCGCCGGAGCTTCGGGTTTCGAGCGTGGCCGACGGCGAACCGAGGCGACTCACCCGCTCGTCAGTCGAGGAATGGCCGACGGCCCCCATCGACCCCGACCGAATCGAGTTCGAAAGCGCGGGACGATGTATCGACGGCTATCTGTTGGACCCGCGGAAGTCCGATTCTGTCGCGGACGACGCCGCGGACCTTCCCGCCGTCGTCTGCGTTCACGGCGGGCCGATGCGCCAGATGCGCGACGGTTGGCATCCGTCGCGTTCCTACGGTCTCTTTTACACGTATCACCAGTACCTCGCCGCGAAGGGCTACGCCTGTCTCTTCGTCAACTATCGCGGCGGTATCGGCTACGGCCGGGAGTTTAGACAGGCCATCGCGGGGTCCCGCGGGAAGGACGAAATCGAGGACGTGGCGCGTGCGGGCGAGTACCTGCAATCGCTGGACTACGTGGCCGCCGATTCCGTCGCCGTGTGGGGTCTCTCCTACGGCGGCTACGCGACGCTCCAAGTCCTCGGGACGCACCCCGACACCTTCTCGCTCGGCATCAACCTCGCGGGATTGGCGGACCTCGAACTGTACCGCGACTGGGCCGAGGAGACGAAGTATCCGGCGGCCGTCTCCGCGGAGGTGTTGCGGATGGGCGGCGAACCGTGGGTGGTCCCCGAGCGCTGGGACGAGGCGTCACCGGTGACACACATGACGGACTACGAGGTTCCGCTGTACAACTTCCACGGGACGGGCGACCGGTACGTCAACTTCGAGCAACTCGACGTGGTGGTCGAAACGCTCACCGACCTCGGAAAGGAGTTCGACGCCGACCACTACCCCGACGAGAATCACGTCTTCTCGAAGCGGGCAACGTGGAGACGAACCTTGAGGAAGGTCGAACGAGTGTTGGAGGACGAACGATGAAGGTCTTCATCTCCGCCGACATGGAGGGAATCACGGGCATCGCCGACCCGAGCGACGTGGTGAAAGGCGAGGCCGACTACCCCGCCGGACGGGAGGCGATGGTCGCCGACGTGAACGCGGCCGTCGAGGGCGCTCTCTCCGGCGGTGCCGAGGCGGTCCTGGTCAACGACTCGCACTCCTCGATGACGAACTTGCCCCGCAAATCGCTGCACGAATCGGCCCGCCTGATCCGCGGCGGTACGAAACCGTGGTCGATGATGCAGGGTCTGTCCGAGGACCACGACGTCGCCTTTTTCGTCGGCTATCACGCCAAAGCCGGAACGCCGGAGGCCGTCCTGAACCACACCTACTACGGACAGGTCCTCCTCTCGCTCCGCGTGAACGGCACGGAGGTCGGCGAACTCGGCTGGAACGCCGGACTCGCGGCCTCGCTCGGCGTTCCGGTCGGCCTCGTCACGGGCGACGACGCGACCGAAGCGGAGGCGCTCGACCAGCTGGAGGACGTCGAAACCGCCGTCGTCAAGGACGCCGTTGACCGGTTCACCGCGAATTGCCTCCCACCCGAACGGGCACGGGAGCGGATTCGGGACGGTGCGGAGCGGGCGGTCAGTCGGGTTGCTCGACGGGCGTCAGACTTCGCGCAACCGACGCCGGACGAACCGGTGACCATCGAGGCCGACTGGGCGGCGACGAATCAGGCCGCCAGCGCGGCGGGGATTCCGTCGGTCGAACGCGTCGCTGGTCGGACGACCCGCATCGAAGCGGACTCGTACGTCGCGGCGTTCGAGGCGTCCGTGGCGATGTTGCACGGCGGCGGTGCGGGGAGGAACGAGTTCTACGGGTAGGCGGTGGCGGTCCCGCGTCGATGATGTTCGACGCATTTCTTCCATCCGGGTCGTGTTCGTCCGCGGACTGTACGCTCGCGGACGTTTGCCTCTTTTCGCAGTGATACCTCCGCGGGTACAACGAGACTGGAAACGAAATCGGGAACCGGAACACCACAACCAGCTGCTCGACGGCTATCGTTCCGATGGATTCGAGGAACCGGTCCATGGGGCGGACTGGCCTCGTTTTTACTGAAAAACCTTCGCGCTCAGTCAGCCACTCCCGACACGAACGCGTCGATTCGCTCCCGCGCCCGCTCCTCGTCGTCGCCCACGAGTCCGCCGAGGAGGACGGAGAACAAAACGTCGGTTCCGTCCTCCCTGCGGACGATTCCCGAGAGCGTCCTGCTCCCGGTGAGCGTGCCGGTCTTCGCCCGAACGCCCGAAACGTCGGCGAACCGCTCCGCCAGTGTTCCCTCGCCTGGTGCGGGAAGCGAGTCGAAGAACGTCTCGGACCACGGCCGTTCTCCGACCCATTCGAGCGTCCGCACCAGCCCCCGCGCCGAAATCAGGTTGTAGCGCGAGAGGCCGGACCCATCGCGGACTCGAGCCCGCCCGGCGTCGCGGGCGTCGAGAAAGTCGCCGACGACGCGTTCCCACGCGTCCCACGACCCTTCGGCGCGAACTTCGCGGGCGACGGTTCGGGCGAGTTGCTCCGCGAGGAAGTTGTCCGAGGGGACGTTCATCTCGCGGACGAGTTCGGAGACGGGCGGAGAGGTCACGGTGGCGACCGTCTCGCCCGATTCGGTATCGTCCGTGACGCGAACGCCGCCGGTGTGGTTCACGCCCTTCGCTTCGAGCGCGTCACGGAACGCGAGCAGACAGTGACGAACGGGGTCACCGACCGGGACGGTTTCGGTTTGGGGTTCTCCGGGGGGTTTTCCTTCCACTCGAATCGTATTCTCGGGACAGTCGCGGAACACCCGCAACTCCGCCGCGGCTTCGTCGAATTGGGCGCGGATTTCGACGGCATCCGTGTCCGGCGTCACTTCGACGTCGGTGCCGGACACGGTAACGGAAACCGTGTTGCCGGAAAGCGCCAGCGGGGTGCTCTCCGCGCCGTAGCCGTACCGCCCGTCTTCCCACATCCAGCCCGGTCCGCGAGATTGGTCGCAGAACCATCCCGTATCCGCGATGATGTTCGTCACGCTCCCGATACCGGCGTCCCGAACCGCGTCGGCGAGCCGCGAGAGGTCGTCCGGCGACAGAGACGGGTTCCCCCGCCCCGAGAGCACGAGCGAATCTCCCAGCCGCGAGACGCGCGTCTCGAAGCGATAGGACGGGGCGAGGTGATGCAGCGAGAGGGCGGCGGTGAGTAGTTTCGTGTTCGACGCGGGCGGGAGCGGCACGTCCGGGTTCCGCGACGCGAGGACGGACCCGCCGCGTTCGCGGGCCAGTACGCTCGTGGCGAACGAATCCGAGTCGAGGCTGTCGGTGTGGGGAGCGTCGGCGTCGGGAGTGCTCGCGTCGGCGTCCATTCCGCTCACCACGAGAACGCGGCCCGGTCATCGACGTCGAGGTGACAGGCCGACTGCTGTCCGTCGGCGACCGATTCCAGTTCCGGCACGTCGGTTTCACACGGCGACTGGTACGTATCGAGCGCCTCCCGTGCGCCCTCCCAATCTCCACTCGCCGCGGCCGAGACGGCCTGCTCGACCCTCTCGTCGACCGCCGTGGGAGCGTTTCCGTGAAGTATTCCGACCGAACGGCGGCGGGTTCGGCGTCCGTTTTGAGGGACTCCGCTCGAACGTCCTCCTTGAGGTCCATGTACTCGCGGTAGGTTTCGCGCGTGAACGGATGGGGGACGATGATATCCGGACAGCGCGTGTGGAACTTACACCCGGACGGCGGATCGCTCGGACTCGGCACGTCGCCGACGAGTTTCGGTTCGACGGCGCGCGTGTCCGGGTCGGGGTTCGGGACCGCATCGAGCAGCGCGCGGGTGTAGGGGTGATGTGGCTCCGTGAAGATGCGCTCGACAGGTCCCGTCTCCACGAAGTCGCCGAGGTACATCACGGCCACGCGGTCGGCGACGTTCCGGACGACGCTCAGGTCGTGCGTGATGAACAGGTAGGTCAGGTCGTACTCGTCCTGAATGTCCTGCATGAGCGAGAGGATTTGGGCCTGCACGCTCATGTCGAGGCCGCTCACGGGTTCGTCGGCGACCACGAGGTCCGGGTTGATGGAGAGCGCCCGCGCGAGGTTGATGCGCTGGCGCTGCCCTCCCGAGAACTCGTGGGGGTAGCGGCCGTAGTGTTCCTCCTTCAACCCGACCTGTCCGAGCAGTTCGACGACCCGCTCCCGCCGTCGGTCCTCGTCCCATCCGGCCGCTTCCAGCGGGTCCGCGATGATGTTCCCGACCTTCCGTCGCGGGTTGAGACTCGACTGCGGGTCCTGAAACACCATCTGGGCGTTCCGGCGGAACGTCCGTTTTGCGTCCGAATCGAACGTCGTCGTCCGAGTTCCGCGGAACTCGACGGTACCGCCGGTCGGTTCCGTCAACCCGAGAAGGGTTCGTGCGAGCGTCGATTTCCCACACCCCGACTCGCCGACGACGCCGAGCGTCTCGCCGGGTTGCAGGTCGAAGCTCACGCCATCGACCGCCCTGACGCGCTGGTCGTCCAGCGTCAGTGGAAAGCCGCCGTCGGAGTTCCACCTGAGCGAACTGATGAACCCGGTGTTCACCGGAAAGTGTTTCGTCAGGTTCTCGACCCTGAGGAGCGGTTCGTCCTTCCCTCTCGGTGGCTGTCGTACCTGTTGACTCATGGTTTTCCTCGCTGGTGCAGTCGCGGTTCGTCGGTTCCGTACCCCTCCTCGTAGAGGATGCAGGCCGAATCGTGGTCCGGCCCCACGTCGAGTCGCGGCGGTTCGATTCGCGCACAGTCGTCGACCGCGACGGGACAGCGCGTACGGAATCGACACCCGGACGGCGGGTCGATGGCGCTCGGCATCGTCCCCTCGATGGGATTGAGATTATCCACTCGTTCGTCCGGTCTAACGACCGAGCGCAAGAGCGACTGCGTGTACGGATGTTTCGGATTGCGGTACAACTCCTCGTAGGGCGCGTGTTCGACCACCTTGCCGAGGTACATCACGGCCACGCGGTTGCACACCTCGCGGACGACGCCGAGGTCGTGGGTGACGTAGACGATAGCGGTGTCGTACTTCGCCTGAATCTCGTCGAACAGGTCGAGGATTTGGGCCTGAATCGTCACGTCGAGCGCCGTCGTCGGCTCGTCCGCGATGATGAGCTTCGGATTGCACGACAGCGCCATGGCGATGAGGACGCGCTGGCGCATCCCCCCCGAAAACTCGTGCGGGTACTGGTCCACCCGCTGTTCCGGGTCCGGGATTCCCACGTCGTCCAGTAGTTCGATGGCTCGGTCGTAGGCTTCCGACTCCGTGGCGTCGGTGTGATACTCGACGATTTCGGCGATCTGATTTCCGACGGTGAAGACGGGGTTCAGCGCCGTCATCGGGTCCTGAAAGACGAACGATATTTCGCTCCCGCGGACCTCCCGCCGGAGTTCCTGCTCGGAGCACTCGGTCAAGTCGCGTCCGTCGAATCGGACGGAGCCATCGACCACTTTTCCGGGCGAGTTAACGAGGCCGAGGAGGCTCTTCACCGTGACGCTCTTTCCGGCCCCGCTCTCGCCGACCAGTCCGAGCGTCTCGCCCCTGTCGACCTCGAAACTCACGCCGTCAACTGCCTGTACGATACCACTCTCGGTGTAGAAGTACGTCCGCAAGTTCTCGACTTCGAGTAGGCTCATCGGTTTCCTCCGTCTTCGTCGGGTCGTCTATCGACGGTCGTTCCGCCGTCCGTCGCCGCGCCGTCCGTCACCGCGTCGGGTTCCTCTCTCTGTCGGTCGTCGGTGGGCAGGAAGTCGTCGCCGAGTTCGTCCCAGTCGGGCTTCCACAGGGTGGTCCGCGGGTCCATCGCGTCGCGGAGGCCGTCGCCGAGCATGTTGAATCCCATCACTGTGAGGAATATCATCAGGCCGGGGAACACGGCGGCCCACGGCGCGATTATCATGGCCTGCTGTGCATCGTTCAGCATCCGTCCCCACGAGGCCGTAGGCGGCTGGACGCCGAATCCGAGGAACGACAGCGCCGCCGCGCCGATGATGACGCCGCCCATCGAGAGCGTTGCCTGAACAATAACCGCGGTCAGCCCGTTGGGAACGATTTCGCGGAACAGGATGGTCCGGGTCGGCAGTCCGGCGGCGCGCGCCGCTTCGACGTACTCCGCCTCCCGAAGGGAGAGGACTTCCGAACGCATCACGCGGGCGTATGCCGGAATGCCGATGACCCCGTAGGCGAGAAAGAGGTTGTACACGCTCGGTCCCATGATGGCCATGAGCGTCATGGCGAGGATGAGGCCGGGAATCGAGTACAACACCTCCAGCGATCGCATGATGAGGTCGTCGATTCGACCGCCGAAGTAGGCCGCCGTCGCACCGCAGGCGACGCCGCCGAGGAAGCTGATTCCGACTGAGATGACGCCGATGGCGAGCGCGATTCTGCTCCCGTAGATAACACGCGACAGCACGTCACGCCCAAACTGGTCGGTCCCCATCGGGTGGGAAAGCGACGGTGGCGAGTAGCGGTTCATCGTGTTCATCTGATGAGGGTCCGCGTGGATGGCGGTGATGAGTTGCTTATTGAACGCCACGAGGTCGATGGTCGAGAAGACGGCCAGCACGACGAGAACGCCGACCATTATCGCACCGGCGATAGCCGTCGGACTGTGCCGTAACTCTCGAATCGTCCCTTGTAGGCGACTCTCCGTGTCGATTTCGGCTTCCGTAACTGGTTGATTCGTACTCATGTCAGTCGTATCTGATTCGCGGGTCGATGTAGGCGTAGGCCAGATCCGTCAACAGGACGCCCATCAGGAACAGGAACGCGAATATCAGGGTGAGACCCATGATGACGCCGTAATCCTGGTGCGTCATGCCGGTGAAGAACAACCGGCCAATGCCTGGAATGGCGAAGATTTTCTCGGCGATGACGCTGCCGTCCAGCAAGAATGACAACTGCAGTCCGATGATGGTGACGAGCGGCAACAGCGCGTTCCTGAAGGCGTGTTTGAGCAGGATGCGCCGCTCGGGAAGTCCGTAGGCGCGCGCCGTTTGGACGTAATCCTGCGATAACTCCTCGACCATGCTCGAACGCGTCATCCGCATCAGCGTCGCGGTCTGTGCGGTCGCGAGCGTGATGACTGGCATTATCAGTCGTTTCGTGGACTCGACTGGGGCTTGGGCGAACGGGACGTACCCGGACGCCGGGAGCCACTGGAACTCCAAGGCGAGGAGGAAGATGAGCATCAGTCCCAGCCAGAAGTTCGGCGTCGAGAGTCCGACCAGTCCCAAGAAGCGCGACACGTGGTCGCCGAGCTGATTGTGCCGCGAGGCAGCGTAGACGCCGAGCAGGATCGAAATCGGCAACGCGATGACGTAGGACAGGCCCATCAGCGTCAGCGTGGGGGCGATGCGTTCCATCATCAGGTCGGCGACGGGTCGTTTTCGCATGAACGACTCGCCGAGGTTGCCGTGCAGAATTCGCCCGAGGTAGTCGAGGTACTGTTGCCACAGCGGTCGGTCGAAGCCATACTGGTGAATGAGTTGGTCCGCGAGCTCCTTGCTCGGGTTCAGGCCGAGGTAGATTCGAACCGGATTGCCCGGAAGGGAGTGCATCATTACGAACGTCAGCGTGAAAACCCCCAGCAGGACTGGTATCATTTGAAGGAGCCGCCGGGCGGTGTATCGATACATGCTCATGATTCGTGTGTACGGAAATGGATGGGGAGTTAGTTGCTCAGCGACGAGTTCGACCACTCGTTACACAGCGGCTGTGAGACGAACGCGGTCGGCTCGTAGTCGTTCACCTTCTTGCTCCACGCGGTGGCGGACTGCTCCGAGTAGACCGGAATGTGCGGGTACTCGGACATGAACGTCTCCGCGGCGTCGATGTACAGCTGTCGGCGCTCGTCGCGGCTCTGGAGTTCCCGCGCTTTGCGGATCTTTTCGTCGGCTTTCTGGAGCTTCTTGCTGTCGGGGTGCGCCTCGTAGAGCATCCCGGCGGACGCGTTGCCCACGTAGTCGTCCGGCACCGGGCTGTCGTCGTTGCGCGGGTCGCGGAACAGGTAGTAGTAGAACCCGTCCGGGTCCTGCCCGCCCGACCAACCGTAGAAGGTGACGTCGTACTCGCCCGTGTCGAGTTGGTCGAGCCACTCGCCGATGGACACCTCCTGCACCTCGGCGTTGATGCCCACCTTGTCCATCTCGTTCTGGAGCATGATGGCCATGTTCTTGAACTTCCCAGAGGAGTGGGTGGACATGTTCACGTCGAAACCGTCGCCGTAGCCCGCCTCATTCAGGAGCTGTTTCGCCTTGTCGTGGTCCTTTGCCGGGTAGTACTTTTCCTTCCATTCCTTCCACGGGAAGTCCCATGCCTCGTTGACTTCCTTCGGCATGAAGCCGTAGACGCGCTTGCCTAGCTCGCCCTTCGTCACCTTCAGCATCTCGTCGTAATCGACGAGGTACTGCATGGCCTTGCGCACCTTTCGGTTGCCGAACGGCTCGTGTTTCGCGTTGAAGATGAGGCCGTTGTAGTCGAACTGCGAGATGCGCTTCATCTGGATGTTGCTCTGGCCCTGTGCTTTCTTGAGGAGGTCCTTCGGGACTCCCGCCTGGTGGACGTTTCCCGTCGCCAACTCGACGAACTGCACCGACGCCTTGGGGATGATGCGGTATTTGAGCTGCTTCAGGTTCGGCGCTTCGAGGAAGTAGTCGTCGAAGCGTTCGAGCGTGAGGTCGGAGCCGGACTGCCAATCCTTGAGTTTGAACGGCCCGCTTCCGACTGGTTCCTGGGCGAACTTCTTTTGGCCCTTGCTTTCCGCGGCCTTCTTCGGGATGATGGCGGCGTTCATGCCCGCCAGCGTCAACTCGAACAGCGCGTAAGGGTGCTTGAGGTTGAACGTCACCTCGTAATCGCCCGACTTCTTGACGTTATCGATGAACGCGAGGTTCTCCTGATTCGTGGATTTATTGTCCGGGTTGAGCACCCAGCTGAACGAGTACTCAACGTCGTCGGCAGTGAGCTTGCTTCCGTCGTGGAACGTTACGCCCTGCCGAATCGGAACGGTGTAGGTCGTCTCGTCCTGCTTTTTCGGCTTCTCCTTGGCGAGGTGGGGGACCACCTCGCTCCCGTCGGGTTTGACGGCCAAGAGGGGGTCGAAGATGTAATTCAACATCCCGTTGGCCCACGCGAGTTCGTTCATACGTGGGTCGAGGGTCGTCGCGTCCTCGGGCGCGGTGTTGACGAACGTTCCACCCTTTGCGCCTCCGTTGCCATTTCCACCGGTGTCCGTGTTGCCAGAGTTGTCCGTTCCGGCTCCGCCGGGATTGTCACCGGTCGTGCTTTTACCGCCACAGCCAGCGAGCGCGGTTGCACCGCCGAGTGCGCTCACCGTCAAAAACCGCCGTCGATTCAACGAGTATTCGTATTGATCTGTCATGGTATCGGTCGTCGGGGTAATTCCCCCGGTTCGTGATACCTAATAGCAAAGATGGACGTGGCATATAACGCCGCCCTTTCATACTAGGGCTAACGCGAGACGACACTTATTTCCACACTATCGACCAGATTTTGACGGTCCGTATCCGTCGCAAGAAACGACGAGAGGGTTTGGGTCCCCGGTATCGGTCGCCACACGTCCCCGTCGTCCCCGGCGCGACGAATCTGTCCGTCCCACGTCCCCTCGAACAATCTGACTCCCTGCCGTCGAAACGCGACCGTCCGCGGCGTCTCGGGTGGCTCGAACCCCCGCTCGTCGGCCTCCGGGATTCCGTTCACCGACCATCCCCACAGCTTGCTCGTCGGTAATCGAACGCTCAACGGAATCGGGAACCTGTTTTCCACCCGAAACATGAACCGCGCCGGTTCGCCGACGACGATTTCACTGGGCGCGCGGAGTTCGACGGAGAGACAACGGAGCGCGACCGAATTCGGCACGAGACCCGCGACAAACCCCCCCGCGTCCTCGATTTCCCCCACCGGGTCGGGCGAAAGCCTCTCTGACGGTTTCATAGATTCGTCACCGTCCCCGCCACGCAAAGGTCTTTCTCACGGCGGGGGCCGTTGCGAATGGCTTTCTCACGACGTTCGTCGCTCGGACTACTTCGCTCACTTCCGTTCGTCGCCCAGTCCTTCGGGGATCGAGTCGTTTCCGAGCACGTCGTCACACGACTCGCGTTTCCTGAGCAGGTCGTATCCGCCGTCGCTTCGGACCAACACGACCGGCGGTTTCGGCTCGGCGTTGGTGTGACTCGCGCTGCCGAGCGAGTACGCGCCGATTCTGTCCACCGCCACGAGGTCGCCGGGGCCGAGTTCGGGCAGCGGGACGTCCTCGCTCAGCACGTCGCCGGAGTAACAGAGCGGCCCGGCGACGTGGTACGTCCGCGTCGGTTCGCGGTCCTTCACCGCGTAGACGGGATACGGCCAGTACGACGACACCGCGTTCGTTCCCCCATCGAGGACTGCGAAGTCGGCGTAGGGCGTCTCCTTGACGACGCCGACCGTCCCGAGGAAGGTTCCGGCGTTGCCGACGAGGCGTCGGCCCGGTTCGACGAACAGCCGCGGCTCGTCGAGGTCGTATTGTACACACGTTTCCCGAATCGTCTCGGCCATGTGCGCCACGATGGTTTCGGTGTCCGGCACGTCCTCGTCGTAGGGAACGGGGAATCCGCCGCCGAGGTCGAGCACGTCGATTTCGACGCCGAGTTCGTCCCGCACGTCCGCCGCGAAGCCGAGCATCTCGCGGGCCGCGACTCCGTAGGGTTCGACGCCGCGAATCTGGCTGCCGACGTGCAACTGCACGCCCGCGAGCGAGACGAACTCCGATTCGACGGCCTGCCGCGCGACCGCCATCGCCCGCCCGCTCTCGATGTCGAGCCCGAACTTGCTCTCGCGGGTCGCCGTCGCCACTTCGGGGTGGGTCGGGACCTCCATCGCGGGATTGCCGCGAATCAGCACGTCCGGCACGGTTTCGGTCGCCTCGGCGGCCACGAGTATCTTCTCCAACTCCGTCGCGTTGTCCACGAGGAGGTGGGAGACGCCCCAGTTGAGCGCCCGTTCGATGTCCTCGGGCGCTCGGTTCATCCCGGTGAGGAGCACGTCCTCGGGGTCGAATCCGGCCCGTTGAGTGGCCGTCAGTTCACAGCGCGCGTAGGCTTCCGCCTTACAACCGGCGTCCCGAAGCACCGACAGGACGCCGAGGTTGTAGTTCGCCTTCACCGCGAAGTGGACCTCGGAGTTCGGATACTGCTCGTCCAACGCGTCCCGGAGCGTCCCGTAGTTCGCGTGGAGGTCGTCCTCGAAAAAGGCGTACAGCGGCGACCCGTACGCCGACACGAGGTCGTCGGCGTGCCTCCGCAACCGCTCCGTTCGTTCCGTGAGTTCCATGCCCGAACATCCCACAAGCGGCGGATAACGGTTGACCCTCCCATGCTAGGTGGACACTTTCTCCGATTCGTCGGTCGTTCTTTGCCAAACCCCCTCCGACACGAAACTATTTGTAGGCGCGGGCGACCAGTGTGTCGACATGGCGACGAAACCGGGGTCGATGACCGATGCGTCCTGACGCCCCCGCTATCGACACGCGCGACGAACTGGCGGCCACCATCGCGGCGTACGACGAGACCATCGACGGCAACCTCGGCGTCTTTCTCGGCTTCCCGTCCGGCCCGGACGAGTTCGACGTTGTGTGCTCTCACGACGAGACGCGCGTCTTCCAGAGCGCGAGCACCGTCAAACTCCCCGTCCTCTACGCCCTCTACGAGCGGTACGACGCCGCCGACCGACTCGACGAACTCGACCGGTCCTGCCCCCTCTCGCTCGAAAACCGCGTCGGTGGGAGCGGGTTGTTGCACCTCCTCGACGCCACGCCGACGGTCGAGGACCTCGCGCGTGCGATGATTTCGGTGAGCGACAACGCCGCGACGAACCAACTCATCGACCACCTCGGGATGTCGGCGGTGAACGACGCCGCGGCCCGTCTCGGCATGGACCGAACCCGCCTCGCGCGAAAGATGATGACGATGCTCGAAGACACCGACTTCGCGGAGTTCGACGTGCACGTTCCCGCGGACGAACCGACGAACGCGACGGCACCCCTCGACTGTGCGCGGTTCTTCGCGGACCTCGTGTGCGAGACGACGCTTTCCGCGGCCGCCTACGAGCGAATGCGCGTCCCGCTCGCCGCCCAGAAGGACACGTCGATGGTTCCGCGCTATCTCCCGTACCAAACCGACGTCGCGCACAAAACCGGACGGCTTCCGACCGCCGTGCTCGACACCGGCTTCCTGTCGGTGCCGGACCGCGACCGACCGCTCGTTTTTTCGGTCTTCATCGACGGGGTTAGTGGGACGGAGACGGACGGCGCGCGAGCGACGTCCGACACGGGTGCCGATGCGGCGGACGCCATCGCCGAAATCGGGGACGCCGTGTTCGCGTGGCTCAGATGAGCCGTCGCGCGAGTTCGAACTTCTCGTCCAAGTCGGGGATGTACGAATCGCTTTCCGGGTCGAGACTGTTGATGACGACGGCTTCCGCGCCGCCGTAGGCGTGGACGTACTCGTCGCCGCCGAGACTGATGGCGACGTGACCGGGGAAAAAGAGTAAATCGCCGGGACGGAGGTCGTCGCGCTCGACCGACTCGCCCATGGCCCGCTGTTGGTCCGCGTCGCGCGGAAGGACGAGTCCGTTGACCCGGTAGGAAATCCACGCCAGCCCGGAGCAGTCGATTCCGTCGCTCGTCATGCCGCCCCAGTCGTACTCCGTTCCGAGATACTCTCGTGCGATTTCGAGGATATCGTCCCCGGTGGGATTCTCCGGCGGTCGCTGAATCGCCCCATCCGCCGAAGCCACCCGTTCGCCGGTTCGGAAGACGGCCGCCGTTTCGGTATCGTCCTCGACTTTGCAGGGGGTTCCGGCGTACACCGTCTCGCCCTCCGTCGTCGTGGTATCGCGGGCGACGACCGCGTTCGCGTCCTCGACTTCCATCTCGGCGAGCGCGTCCACATCGACCCACCCGAGATACCCGTCGGGCGTGAACACCCGCGCCCAGTCGCCGTCGCGGTCGAAGACGGCGACTCGCGCGCCGTACAGGACTTGCGTCACCTGTTCACCCTCGTCGTCCGCGTCCCCGCGAACGGGGACGACGGACCGCGCGACGGTCTTCTCCGTTCGGAGCGATTCGAGGACGGTGAGGTCGCTCGTCGTCGTTCGTCCGGTCGCGCGCTCGACTGCCTCGCACGCTTCGTGTTCGTGTCGGGGGGTGGAAACCGCTCCACGGAGTACGAGTTCGTCCCCGTTCGATTCTCGTCCTCCGGCGTCGGGAGTTACGTCGAAGACCGCGACCCGAGAATCGGGCGCGTGTCTCGTCTTACAGCACTGTAGCGCCAGTTTCGCGCGGTGGGTCGAGTCCATTCGGTCGGCCGCGACGACGGGTTCCGTTTCGTCCATGCCACCTGTGTTCGAAGCGACGTAAAAAATCCCGCCCCTAGATTGCTACCGTTCTCGGTGGTTGCGGCGGTTCGCGCGGCTACGCCAGTCGCACCACTTCCGGTTCGAATCCCTCGTCGGTCCAGCGCCACGACCCGACGAACGGGTGCGAGCCGTTCAGCGAGACGATGACGTAGGAGTACCCGTCCCACGTCGCGTCCGCCGCGTCGGTCGCGCTCGGTTCGTCCGGGCCGAGCGGGTGGGAGTGATAGAACCCGACGACCTCTCGGCCGTCCGCTTCGATTCGTTCCATGACCGCGAGTTGCTCCTCCGGGTCGATCTCGTAGTGCGTCCGCGCGTCCGCCGCGACGTTCTCCGCGTGAAACACGTCCTCGACGTTCGCAGGGTCCCCGCGGGTGCCCGCGAGGATTCCGCAAATCTCCGCGGGACGGCCGCGACGCGCGCGACTGACGAGCGTATCGTACGCTTCGCGCGAGAGGGCGAGCATGGACGGGGATTCGGTTCGAGGCGTGATAAACAGGGGAGGCCACCCCTAACCGAAACCCACTTGCAGGGGAAGCGGTAATCGACTGACGCGCGAGGGTTGCCAAGCTAGGCCAACGGCGGCGGGCTTAAGACCCGCTCGTGTAGACGTCCATGGGTTCGAATCCCATCCCTCGCATCCGCATTCTATCCGCTGTACTTGCCAACCGAGTAGACACGTCTGTCCGAAGCGCATCACCGAACTGAACGACGGCTTCCACCGAACGGCCCACCAAAACCGAACTGTCGGAACTCCCTACGCGGCTAGCCGATGTCCACACGGCCACAGCCGCATGTACTCGGGGCCAGTCACCGTTATCTTCCTGACGCGCTCGTCACAGCGCGGACAGGTTTTCGGGAGCGGTCGCTGAGCGGTACGCTTTTCTTGCGGAGAATCCTTGTCGAGCATGCTTCGGTAGTGGTCCGAAGCAAACGAGGTAGGTGTTCTAGCACCTGTCTTTGTGGCTATAACCTCGTTCGCTTCATCCCACATATCTGATTTCGGGGGATTAATGGTATCGACCGACGGGTTCGAATTTCGGTGCGAAGAGCCGAAAGAATGGGTTTCACGGCGATGCTCGACCAGAATCGTACCGAACTTCGACAGTTTCGATGGCGGATAGCAACCTGCACGTGTCCTCCCACGAGAACGACAACCATCGTACCTGTCGGACGAATTGAATCAAATCCGACTCGACGTGCGAAACGCTGTCACGTCAATCGAATCTGTTGCTCACGTCCACCATCCGAACTCTGAACGTTTCAAACCTCATCTTCGAAGTTCACACAAACAATACCAATCAGAACAAATTATTGTAAGATATTTACGTTTGTTCGGAAAAATCGTAACAATAATCAACCGATGACGGGAAGCGATGAGCAGCGACCCATGCTCCCGGTCCAGACGCGAACCTCGGTATCCCGTGTGCTCACTCTCTTACTCATCGCAGGACTTCTCATCGCCGGGAACGTCACCTCGTCCGCCGGTCGCGGCGGTGGTGCTCCGGGCGTGCTCGCCGCGACGACCAACGCGACGGCGACCGCTACCAACACGACCACCTCGCCGTCTACGACGTCCACGACGACCAACGCGACCACGACCACCGGGAGGTCCACGACGACCCAGACGACCACGACGATTCCGACGACAACCACGACGACTACTCAAACAACCACGACAACAACGACCACCACGACCACAACCGCAACGACGACCACCACCCAGACCACCACAACAACGATACCGACCACCACGACCACCACAACAACGACGCCGACTACGACGACAACCACGACGACGCCGCCGCCCTCCACGACCGCGACCACGACGACGCCGCCGCCCTCCACGACCGCGACCACGACGACACCGCCCTCCACGACGATTCCGACGACTCCGACCACGACCCCAGTGACCACGACGACTACGGCACCAGCCACGACGCCGACCGAGACGACATCGGCATCAGCGACGACCGCTATCGAGTCCGAGACGACGCGGGAGCGGACGACGGAACCCGACCGAGGGACCGAGCGCACGAGCGCCGTCCCGAACGGTTCGACGACCGATTCGGGCACGCCGGAGAACGCCGGGCGTCTCCCCCCGTCCGGCGGCGATTCGAAGCGGTGGACCCTCGGGGATATGGCGGCCCTCTTCGCGATGTGTCTCGGCGGCCTGCTCGTCGTTGTTCCGTGGATGTTCTCCCGCGCGTACGAATGGGTGGGGTGAATTGGACGGTGTGGTTAGTGGACGGGGCGATGTGGTCGGAGCGGAACGAACGTCGAGAGCGGTTTCCGCGGTTCGAGAACCGACGGAGAGCGCGACGAAAACACCTGTCGCACGAAACCACTGTCAGAGAAGTGACGATGGGTTTTTCACTGTCGCTCACAGAAGCTTAAAAAGTATATGACTGAGGACGGTTCCCCTGACGAGCGCGGTGTGTACCGCGTGCAACACGACCTCTCCAGCCCGCAGTCACTCAGCACGACGGTGACGGTGGCTGTCGCGGACGTGGCAGGCGTCGAACCGGCGGACATCCCCGAACAACTCTACGACGTTATCGACCCCGAGGCGCTCGACAAACTGTTCAAGTCACGCGACGACGGCACGCCGCGACGCGGCGGGCGACTCTCGTTTTCTCTGTACGGCTACCACGTGACCGTTCGCGGCGACGGGTCGATAACCATCGAGCCGGGTCTCGCACGCATCAAGCGACTCGGGGGGAATCTGCTCGTCGTCGGGTCGGTCCCGGATTCCGTCGTCGACGCCGCCAGCGTCCCGCTACTCGGCGATTCGACGCGCAACCGAACGCGGCTCTTCGCGCTCCACGACCGCAGCATCTCGACGGCGCGTACTCGTCTCTCTCGCGCCGGTTCCGCCGGGTCGGACGCGCACGTCGTGGACTATCACACCGGCGCTCGGTCCGCGGCCGCCGAATCTTCGGTACGGACCACCCCGACCGTCGAACGCGTGGACGGCGATATACACGAGTTCCGCGACGAAATCGTCGACGCAATTGAACGCCTCGACACGGAACACGGCGGGTTCGCACCGGCCGAGCTTCGCTTCTGTTTCGATACGCTCCGCCCGCTGGTGGAGACCCACGACGACGCCGAGGTCGATGCGTTTCTCGATACACTCTGTCACCGCGTCAAGGACGTCTCCGGGATGGGCCACTACGTCCTTCCCATCGACCGCGATTCGCCGCAGGTTCGCGCCATCGCACACCGGTTCGACGCGATAATCGAACTCCGTGCGGGGGACAGCGGCCCGGAACAGCGCTGGCACCTCCGCGAGACGAGCTACACGACCGAGTGGTTCGACGTTTGAGGTCATCCGCCAATGAGTGACGTACCCGTCCCCAATACCATCGGCCGAAGCGTCGAGCCGCTTTTTCGACCGCGGGACGACCGACCCGGAGTTTCCATCATCGACCCGCTGGAACGGTGTCAGTACGCTATCGAAACGTCACAGTGTGTGGACCCCCGTCCCGTCTCCGTCGATGGGTTCGCCGCGCCGGTCAGTGCGGTGGCCCGCGTCCGAACGGACCGCATCGAGTTCCCGTTCTTCGTCTCCGCGTTCGTCCGCGATACGTCCGGCGAACTGGTCGCCACGGTCGACCACGAGACGGAGGTGACGCTCCCGTCCGACGAATATTACGTCGAACTGACGACGCCGGTGAAGACGTATCTCCGCGTGGAATCCGCTCTCGACTTTGAGGTTGGGGACGACCGGCTAACCCTCTCGTTGGGCGACGAATCCCCCCTCGAAATCGGTGCTCGGTCCGACCACACCCGCCCGGCGGGAACGGTGACGACGACGAGCGACCCCGAGGACGTGATGGCGGCCATCTCCTCGTTCGGGTCGGCGTTGAAGACGACCAGTCCGGAGCGGTCGTTCCCCACGCTCCGCGGACACCCCCCGACGGTCGAGTTCGGCGACGAACTCCACGTTCCGGACGACCTGCAACCGCCGGAAACGGGCGTGACCATCGAAGTCCCGCCGACGTTCGAGTTCATCTTTCCCGTCGCCTCGCTCGCGTACTATCTCGGCGCGACGGTCGTCCCCGGAGATTCCCCCCGAATCGTCACGGACAGCGGTTCCCACGCCCTCGACCACCCGGAGCGCGGGTTCGAAGGCGAAACGGCCCGCGTCCTCAAACAGACCCTGTTGCTCGACTGTCTCACCCGTACCGAGGGGTTGTATCGCTTCGACTTACACGAACGGCGGGAAGTGGAACCCTTCGTCGACCTCGACTTCGCGGTCCTCTACGATGCGTCGCTTTCGGACCGACTGCTGGCGTACCTCGACGTGCCGTTCTCGCTACTCGACGACGTGCTTCCCACGTGGCGGCTCGCAGTGCAGGCCACGGACGACCACCGGAACGCGGCCCAACTTCCGTACGTCATTCGAGACTTGCCGATAATCGGCGTGGCGACGACTGACGGAGCGTCCAGCGAGCCGGTCGCGACGGCGGCAGATATCGGCGAGTTCACGCGGACGACCGACGTGGACAGGAGGTATCCCGTGGAACCCGCCCCCGACGAGCGGTACGTCGTGCCGCCGAAGACGGAGACGCTCGAACACGCGTGGCTCGGCGACGGCGCACCGGTCGGCGGGAACAAACTCGTCGATGCCGGGTTCGAACATCGCGTGGACCGCGATGGGTCGACGGACGACCCGCAGATCACTATCATCTGTAACGACCCGAAGATGGAAGCGGAGTACCGGGATTCGCTGTACTACCACCGGGACGAACTGCCGTTCGACGTGACCATCGACCGGAACTGCTCGACGGCGGACCTCCGGCGACACCTCCGCGAACCGACCGACTTCTTCCACTACATCGGCCACGTCGAAAACGAGGCGTTCGTTTGCCACGACGGACTTCTCCATCCCGACGACGTGGCGACCGTGGGCGTCGATATGTTTCTGCTGAACGCCTGTCGGTCGTACGTCCCCGGCAAACGCCTCATCGAGGCGGGCAGCATCGGCGGCATCGTCACGTACAGCGAAATCGGCAACGCCGGAGCCACCGTCATCGGCCAAACCATCGCCAAACTGCTCAACGCCGGATTCCCCCTCCGGGCGGCGCTTTCCATCGCACGCCGACGGCGACTCGTCGGCAATCAGTACGTCGTCGTCGGCGACGGCAGCATCCAAGTCGTCCAATCGGAGAGCGCACCGGTCGTGTTCTCGGTCGAACCGCTCGGCGATGACGAGTACGCGCTCGGCATTCGAACCTACCCGACGAACCAACATTCGATGGGGTCGTTCCTCCTTCCGTACATCGACGACGAGGAGTCGTACTACCTATTGGGTGGCGACCTACCGACGTTCACGGTCACGGGAGACGAGTTGCAACGATACCTAAAACTCGAAGATACGGCGGTCGTCTACGACCACGACCTGTACTGGTCGTCCGACGTCGATGTCCGCCGCGACTTCTCGTAACGCCCTTCCGTTCTCCGGCCCTACCGACGGGCAATGACGCAGACGAACGCGGTCGAACGAGCCTTCGGCCTGCACGACGGCTTCGAACCGGACGACGACGGCTATCTCGTGACCACGACGCCGTTCGACGGACGCGTTACCGTATCCGACTCCATCCAAGTGACCGTCAGAATGCCGATGATTTCGGGCGTCGTGGCGGACGATTCGGTCGCCGACGTCGTTGAAACCGGCTGGTTCGAAACGCTCGAACTCCGACTGGAAGACGCCCACACGGTCGTTTCCTCGGACGACGCGACGCCACCGACGATAACGCGAGATGGTGACGAAGTAGTCCTCGAAGTCGAGTTCTCGGGGTATCCCGACAAAGCGGCCGAGAACGCGAAGGCGGTCGTAGATTTCGCGGAGGGGACGTGGATGCAGGGTCTGATTCCCGGCTACGACTACGACGAACCCGCCGCGGGGATGTTGAACCGGGCACACCAATCCTACGACTAACGGTCGGCTATCGGTCGTGTGGCAGTCGAGCGACGTCCGAAGCGTATGAATCGGACGAACGGCATCCGAACGGCGTACAAAGAGGACGAACGGCGTCGTTTTGCGATTCTCTCGGCTCTGGATGTCAGTCCATCGAGATGTACGTCTGGGTGTCCTCGACGCCCTGCACGCCCTGAATTCCGTCGGCAGCGACGGTCTTCACTTCGGCGGGTTTCTCGACGTCCACCTTCACGATGAGGTCCACGTCGCCCGCGACGATGTGAACGTCCTCCACGCCGTCGATATCGAGGATTTCGTTCTTCAACCGGTCCGCCTCGCCCGTATTCGCCTTGACCATGATGTATGCGGCGACCATCTCAGACACCCCCCGCTCCCGCGGCCGCTCGACTGCCGTCGCCGACGAGTATCTTCCGAACGTCGTCCAACACCGCGAAATCGGCGAGGACGGCTACCCTGTCGCCGACTTCGAGGGAGTCGTCCGGGAGCGGAATGCCGATCCGCTCGTCGTGCTTGCCGAACGCGAGGATGCGCGAGTTCGCGGGGAGTTCGAGTTCGCTGATGGAGTAGCCGCGCATGGGTGACTCCTCGGTGATGGTGAGTTCGACCACCTGTAAGTTCTGGGCGATATCGGCGATGGCGCGGATGTTCCCGCCGAGGAGGGCGTTTTTCGCACCGATGGCTCCCAGTCGCTCGGGGTAGACCACTTCGTCCACGTCCGACGCGGGCGTCAAACAGCGACGGACCGCTCGGCAGACGCCACAACGCCAATCCGCACAGCGACAACCCACGCCGCAACAGTCGCCCCGACACGGGCAGTCGAACAGGGCGAAGGAGATAGAGGCCGAACTCACGGCGCGAGCGGAGAAAATAGAGGCGCTCCAGTCGAAACTCGCACAAACCGAAGCGGAGCGTGACGAACTGAAATCGGAGCGTGACCGACTTGAAGCGCGGGTTGGCGAGCTGGCGGACGAACTCGAAACGCTTCGGGAACAGAGTCCGGGCGTCACCGCCGAGCGCCAGTTGACCCCCGAACAGGCGCTCACGCAGACCAACTTCTTCGTCCGCTACGGCTCGAAGGGGAAGGGCACCCTGTCCGACGCCACGGCGGGCGAAGCCAGCCGCGAAACCATCGAGTCGAACCTGCAACTCGAACACCACACGCAGTTCGATACGGTGGGCGTCGCGGTCGATGGACAGGAGTTCGAGGCGTTCCTT
>NZ_MEIH01000196.1:0-3224 GCF_001723155.1 Haladaptatus sp. W1 | reverse complement strand
CGTCGCTGCCGACGCCGATGACCTGCACCAGCGAGTAGACGGGAACGCCGTCTAACTCCTCGATACCGCGCTTGTCGGCGAGGACGATGCAGGCGACCGGGTCGCCGCCGCGGTCCTTGATGGCCTCGATAGTCTCGGTCATCGTCGTTCCGCTGGTGATGGTGTCGTCCACGACGTAGCACTCGCGGTCCCGAATCTGTGCGAAATTGCGCGAGAAACTGCCGCCGTACTCGTCGATGTCGCCCTCGTCCCACTGGTGTTTCCGCGGCGCGTAGGTTCCGAGGTCGGTGCCGAGTTCGCGGGCGACGGTGGTCGCCAGCGGCGCACCCGCCTTCTCGATTCCGATGGTCAAATCGACCTCCTCGCCGTGTTTCGACAGCATGTCGGCCATCGCCGCGCCGACGTGCGAGAGGCGGGCGCTGTCGCGGCCGATGGCGCTCCAATCGACGTGGATGTCCTGCGGGCCGCCGGTCGGTTCGGGGGTCGGTGCGCTCCCGCTCCGTTCGACGAGCCAACTCGCCGTCTCGCGCGAGACGTTCAGTTCGTCCGCGATTTCGCCCTTCGAGAGGCCGCGCTCCGCTAGCTCGGCCGCGCTCTCGATGAGGTCGTCAACGTTCTTCATGGTCGTAGAATTTCACCGCGGCCTTTATTGTCGTTTCGTCGTCCGCAAATGCGTCCGCGAGGTTCGAGGTGTCGTAGATGCCGGTCACGAGGTCGTCCAAGAGCCAGTCGGGGAGCGAGGAAAGCGTCTCGGTCGCGGCCTCGAAGTGCCGGTAGCCGGAGTTGACGCTCCCAACGAGCGCCTTGTTGTGCATCACGAGTTCGCGGTGGAGTTTCCCGCCGTCGATTTCGAACGACCACGAATCCGGGACGCCGAGCAGCGCGGCGACGCCGTTCGGCGCGAGCGCCTCGATGCTCTCGAAGGCGTGTTTCGGGTAGCCGGTCGCCTCGAAGATGAAGTCCATCGATTCGTACGCGTCGGGAATCTCCGAGACGGGCGTCTCGCGCGAATCGACGTACGTCGCGCCCAAGGCCTCGATGATGTCGATGGTCGGGTCCGGCCGGTCGCGGCGGCCGAGGCAGTAAGTTCGCTCGAAGGATTGGCCGAGCATCGCCAGCGTGAGCAGGCCGAGCGACCCGTTGCCGAGGACGAGCGCGCTCTCCGGTTGCCAGTCGAACGCCGAGCGCGAAGCGTAGGCGTGTTCGACGGCCTTCTCGGCGATGCTGATGGGTTCGACCAGAAAGCCCCACTCGGCGAGGTCGCCCGGGATGGGAAGTAGGAACTCCGCGGGACTCGTGAAGTAGTCGCTCATGAAGCCGTGACCGCCGGTGATGCCGCGCTCGACGACGTCCTCCGGGGGAGCCATGTCCGGTTCGCCGCGCTCGAAGTACTCCGTCGGGCCGTCGGGAAGCGGACGGCGAACGGTCGGCACAACCACGTCCCCCTCCTTGAACGCGGTGTCGTTCGGATCCACCACCACGCCGACAGCCTCGTGGCCGAGGACGAGGTGGTCGTCGTCCGCGGGAAAGCCGCCGTGATGCCCGGCGATGACTTCGTAATCGGTTCCGTCGATGCCTACTCGGAGTGTCCGCACCAGCACCTCGCCGGAATCGGGGTCCGGTCGGGGTTTGTCGATGACTTCGGGAGCACTCGCGCCGCGCTTGAGTGCGACTGCGTGCATGTCACACCCTTACAGCCCGGTGTTCAAAACATTTATTCTTTGCCGAGTAAATAGTTCGGATGCAGGCGAGCGGCCGCGAGCGTCCATGGTAGTATGCTCACACGAACCCGAACGTCTGTCCAATATGCAGTTCTGGCCGCTCGCGTTTTCCCGTGCGCTGTTCCGCGAGTCACAACCGCGTCGCCGAACTCTGCGTCGTCGAAATCTGCGCCCCCGAACTCGTTCCCGAAGTGCCCGGTTTCCGCCGTTCACGGACGCTCGTTAGCGTTCGACCGCCACGCGCTCGCCGGTTTCCGCCGACTCGTAGATGGCTTCGATGGTTCGCATATCGACCAGTCCGTGCGCGCCGTCTGGTCCGGGGTCGCGGTCGGCGAGCAAACGGTCGGCGAAGTAGTCGAACTCCTCCCGTTCCTCGTTCACGGGCGCGACCGAGAACGCGGCCGCCGCGTCGCCGCGTTCGACCGTCAACTGGGCCTCGCCGAAGAACGCCGGGGAGAGCGTCAGTTTTCCCTCGGTTCCCGTGACCGAGAACTCGCTTCCCTTCTGGGCGTACTGGCTGGCGACGCAGGCCGCGGTGACGCCGTTGTCGAACGAGACGTGTTGGTCCACCCCGACGAAGTGTTCGTGCGGACTCCGCGTCGTCCCCTGCGCGCTCACCGGGTCGGAATCGAGGACGAATCGGGCGGTGTTCAGCGGATAGATACCGAGGTCGATGAGCGCCGAGCCACCGGCGAGGTCGGCGTCGAGTCGCCACTGGTTCGGGTCGGGCGTTGTCTGCTCGAAGACGTTCTGGCACATCGACCCCTCGACCAGTACGGGGTCGCCGACGAATTCTTCCCGCACGAGGTCGCGCATCCGACGGACGGCCGGATTCACGTGCATCCGGTAGCCGACCATCAACTGCACCCCGGCCTCTTCACATACCTCGACCAACCGCTCCGCTCGCGCGGCCGAGACCTCCATCGGTTTCTCGCACAAAACGGCCCTGCCGAGGTCGGCCGCCGTCTCCGCGAATTCGAGGTGCGTCGCGTTCGGCGTGGCGATGTACACCGCGTCGTACGCGTCCACGCCTTCCCCCGCGTGGAATTCCTCGTAACTCAACGCGCGGGCGGCCCCCGTTTCGTCGCGGAGTCGAGCGGCCTTTTCCGCCGAGCCGCTGACGAGCGCCCCGATTTCACAGCGGTCGCTGTCCCGAAGGGCCGGGACGACCATCTCCGTCGTGAACCAGCCGAGGCCGACGAGGGCGAAGCGAACTCGTTCGTCCGAGTCGGTCGCGGTCTCCCAATCGCGCCGGGTGAAGTCGTCGAGATGGTTTGCGAGCGTCATCTTCCACAGGAACGATCCTGTGGCGGTTAGCGTTTGGGGCGTGTCGCCTCGGGGCGGTCGGTCACGCCGAACTCGGTTTCGAGCGCGTCGTACCACTCCGCCTCGGCGAGCGACCGCTCGCGCTCCTCGCCGTTTTCGTGCCGGGTCAGCGCGTCGGGGGTGAGCTTCGCGTGTCCGGAATCGGTCGCAATTGTGACCACGGGGTCGCCCGTGAAC